>JAHJSQ010000052.1 GCA_018830325.1 Gammaproteobacteria bacterium | reverse complement strand
GCTTGACGCCGTGTCGCGATGCCTTGTATTTTGCCTCCGCCTGCGCTAGTCGCGCAGACTCCGGCAAAACACCCGGCGCTACGGCTATCGGGGACTAAAAATCTTCACTTCGCTGGCGCTCCGTTTCCAAGATTTTCAGCGGTCGGCAGCAGGGAGCGCTGCCGTCAAGCCCCCCATGGACGGGGTTACGGCGTTCCTCGATAGATAGATCCCATACCTTTTATTCTTAGACGGTTTTTCAATCAAAAGGGAGTATCACGAAATCCTTAGCTAGTCGGGTTTGCCGTCGATTCTAGATGCCAATAAAATTGGCGCGTATACAAACACAAACAAGGCAAAGGCCGCCAGCCAAGCCAGTGTCGAAATATAAACAAACTGACTATACCAAGCAGGTAACAAAGCGGGAAGAACAACCCGAACAAAAGCGGATAAATTTAATAGAACAAAAGCGGTCACAATGATATTCGAAACCCTCATAACTCGCCCCGTATGCCCCAGAGACACTCTGACCATCATGCCCAAGGTCAATACACCGATTCCCCCCAGCGTAAACGCATGCAAAACCAAAGAATAGGAAATTATTGCATAAGCCGCCAAAACAGTTAAGCCGAACCCCAAAATGATCCATCCGTAACCGATATATAATATCCATAACAACGGCACATACCAAACTTGCCGCACATGCCAACCGGCAATACGCACAAGATTGACTACCAAAGCGGCAATCGCACTCACAGCAAGAATGTGCCCGGATATACCGGCCATTTGCAACAAGAAAACCGAGGCGGCGGAAACAATCGACAAGACGTCTAAAAGCGGATTGCGAATCGCGATAACGCCCTTTAAACCGCGTTCGGTAAAAAAAGGAAAAACACGTCCGGCAACGACCAAAATCATCACGATGATAATAGCCAAAAGCATATTAAGCCCCAGCATCGCCGTACTTTCATAAATATCAAGCATTTCAAGATGAACTAAAGCATTAGCCGCCGTCATCAACGCCAATAAAACTATGAAAACCAAGCTCTTGTTATGACCTGATCGCATAATCGGTTGACTGACCGAATAAGCCAACACCGGTAAAAATGCAAAATCGGTCAACGCGATCAAAAAATCCGGTAATAACTCGGCATAAAAAGGCAAAATTCGGCCGTACAACCAAAGCAAACAAAGTCCGGCCAAACGATCACCGCTGGCCGTTGCATGTCCGGTCCAATTTTTCACGGCAGTTAACAAAAAGCCGGCAATGACAGCCACCGAATAACCAACCAGCATTTCATGCGCATGCCAGATATTCGGTGCATAATAATTTTGAACCGTAAACTCGCCTTTATAGATGGCATTCCATAACAAAATCAGCAATAACGCGAATAAACCGGCCAATATAAAAAATGGCCTGAACCCCAAACCAAAGACCGGGTAATCAAATACAGGCGTCGAATTACTATTGTTTTTGTTCATATTCCAGCCAATCCAGTTCAGCATCCGAGAAGCCTGCGATTATACGCATTTCGCGATTAAATGGGCCTTTCGGTTTGCCTTTGAAGTAATGATTGATAAGTTTTTTATAGGTTTCACTAGGGTCGAGCGATTGTTGGCGGCACTGATATTCGAACCATTTCGAACCTAATTGCACATGACCGACTTCATCATTCAAAATTCGGGTTAAAATCGTCACGCCTTGAGTATGACCCAGCGCTTCAAGTTTTTCGATCATCGCCGGCGTTACATCCAGACCGCGCGCTTCCAAGCAGCGCGGCACAATAGCCAATCTTGCCAATAAATCGCTATGGGTATCTTGAGCATGATCCCATAAACCGCCATGTGCCGGCAAATCGCCATAATCGCAACCGAGTGTCGCAAGATGGTTGCGTAATAACGTAAAATGTTGCGCCTCTTCATCGGCTACGCGTAGCCAATCCCGATAAAACTCGTTGGGCAAGCCGCGAAATCGGTAAATAATATCCCAGGCCAAATAAATTGCAACGAACTCGATATGCACCAAGGCATGAAAAAATGCCGCAAGGCCTTCCGGAGTCGTCAATTGCCGTCGCGGCATCTGTTTCGGCGGCAACCATAGCGGCTTATCGGGAAATCGCGTGGCATTTATAGGTTTAGGCTTGTCTATCGATTCATAACTGAGTAAGCCGTCTTTGCAAAATTGCCAAGTCTGGTGAGTTTGCGACAACTTTTCCGGAATCGAGGCATGAAACAAGCAGTTTTCGGCTGTTCGAAATATGTTTTTCATCACCAAGGAATTCAAACGATGACTAAATTTAGGGATTTTTTACTCTTGGCTTTGTACTGCGGCTTTATTTTTTGGCTATCGCATCAACCTTCCCTGCCTGCGCCAATGTGGTTCGAGCATCAAGACAAACTGTATCATGCCGGCGCCTATTTTATTCTGGCTTTTTTCACCTGGCGTTTATTAACACACTTTATTTCGACTCCTCGGCACTTGGCTGTTGTGAGCCTTTTATTCTGCAGCATATACGGAATCAGCGACGAATGGCACCAATCTTTCGTCGACGGACGTTCTTCGGATGTTCTCGATTGGCTTGCCGATACGTTAGGCGCCGCAATTGCACTATTCATTCTGTATCAATTCACATCCCGCAGTCGCTTCCGTTAAAATATCCGTTTTTTTAAAAGCAGGTTAACACGATGTCTAACAACATACGCATTGAAAGATGGAGCGGAAAAGATTTGGAGAAATACATCTCCGACCTTGCTCGCCTTCGTATCGAAGTCTTTCATGGTTTTCCCTATCTTTACGATGGCGATTACGACTATGAGAAGAAATATTTGCAAACCTATATCGATTGCCCGGAAAGCGTGATCGTATTGGCATTCGACGGCGATAAAATCATCGGCGCATCAACCGCGATTCCCATGAAATATGAAACCGACGAAGTCAAAAAGCCTTTTATCGAGCACGGCTATAATCCGGATGAAATTTTTTATTGCGGCGAGTCGGTTTTGAATAAAAATTATCGAGGCCTCGGCATCGGCGTCAAATTTTTCGAACAACGCGAAGCGCATGCCACTGATCTGGGCGGTTTCAAACATATTTGTTTTTGTTGTGTCGAGCGCCCCAAGAACCATCCCCGCCGCCCCGCCGATTACGTCCCGCTCGACAAGTTCTGGAACAAGCGCGGCTATTTCAAGCACCCGGAGCTACAAACAACTTATACTTGGAAAGACCTGGACGATGAAACCGAAACCCCTAAGCTGATGACATTCTGGTTGAAACATGACGATTAAAATAGCGGCTGCGCAATACGATATCGGCTTTCTCGAAACCTGGGCCAATTATCAAAGCAAAATCGAACGCTGGGTTCAGGAAGCCGCCGATGAAGGCGCAAAAATTTTAGTATTTCCAGAATACGGCAGCATGGAATTAGCTTCGCTTTTTTCGGAAGAAATATACAAGTCGTTGGAAAAACAACTGGATGCCATACAAAGCCTGCATGACGCTTATGTCGACTTATACCGATCGCTGGCACAGCAATATTCTTGCTATATCCAGGCTGGAACGTTTCCAGTCAAAATCGAAAACGGAGACTATCGGAACCGCGCATATTTATTCTGGCCCGATGGTCGCTACGATTTTCAGGATAAATTACAGATGACACGCTTCGAAAACGAGCAGTGGTTGATCAAAAGCGGTGTAGCATTAAAATGTTTCGACACCGACTACGGCAAAATCGCGATCAATGTTTGCTATGACAGCGAATTTCCGCTGCTGGCCAGAAAACAAGTTGAAGCCGGCGCAAACCTGATTTTGGTACCGAGTTGTACCGATACCGTGGCAGGTTATCATCGTGTGAGAATCGGCTGCCAGGCAAGAGCCTTAGAAAATCAATGCTTTGTCGTACAGTCGCCGACAGTCGGCAACGCTCTATGGTCGGAGGCGGTCGATGTCAATGTGGGTGCTGCAGCGATTTATACGCCTGTCGATCGAGGGTTTCCAGACAACGGTATTGCCGCGATAGGTGAATTGAATGCCACGCAATGGGTCTATGCCGATATTTCATTGACCGAGATTGCGAAAGTCCGTGCAGAAGGCCAAGTCTTTAATTACAGAGATTGGCCTTTGCAAGAAAGATTCATTTAAATCAAACCCATTAGTGAAAAATAGACTCAAAGGAATAGCCGCCGAATTCCAATATTTCTTTGAGTCTTTTTAAACCGTCCATCTGAATCTGCCTGACTCTTTCCCGGGTGACCCCCAGCTCTTGAGCAACTTGTTCCAGAGTCGCCGACTCATGACCGCACAACCCATAGCGCCGACAAATGACTTCGCGTTGCTTTTCCGAAAGCTGATAGATCCAGTTCGTGACATTATCCTTGATACCTTCTTCTTGCAGGGTTTCGGTTGGAGACATGCTCCATTCATCAGAAATCGATTCAACTAACGGCTTATCAAAATCCTTTCCGGCCGGAACATCCACGGAGCTAACGCGCTCGTTTAATTTAAGCATTTTTTCGACGGTTTTGACTGGCTTATCAAGATGACGGGCGATATCTTCGGCATTCGGCTCATGATCAAGAATTTGCGCTAATTGTCTTTGCGCTTTGAGATAAACGTTCATCTCTTTAACAATATGGATCGGAAGCCTAATCGTACGAGTCTGATTCATGATCGCTCTTTCAATGGTTTGTCTTATCCACCAAGTGGCGTAAGTCGAAAACCTGAATCCTCGCTCGGGATCGAATTTTTCAACCGCCCTAATCAAGCCGAGATTGCCTTCTTCGATCAGATCCAGTAAAGGCAACCCTCGATTTAAATAACGGCGAGAAATTTTTACGACTAGCCGAAGGTTGCTTTCGATCATGATTTTACGAGCCTCTTCATCGCCCCGTAAAACCCTTTTGCCGTACATTTTTTCTTGATCGGCAGTCAGTAATTTCGATCGACCCAGTTCATTCAAATAAAAACGTGTAGCATCGAATGTATAATCATTCTGGGAATCGTCAACGACTACATCTTCTATAACAGACACTTCCTCGAGACACAAACTTTGATCATCTTCATCTTCGAAAACGAGATCATCTGAGAGCGCACCGTGCGGTTTAATGGAAGTAACCTCAACGAATTCTTCTTTCATTATTATTAACCCCCAGGTTAATCGGCTATTGCCGAAGTGGTTTCGTCAATTTTTCGGCAAATACTCGAGTGGATTTACCGGATTTCCGTTTTTTCTTATTTCGAAATGCAGCGCGGCTTGCCCCGACGCTGATTTACCTAATTCAGCTATTTTTTGGCCTTTTTCCACATATTCTCCCTCTTCGACCAGCAATAGACTGTTATTGGCATAAGCACTCATGTACATTTCATTATGTTTAACGATGAGTAGATTTCCATAGCCGATTAAACCTGTACCGCTATAAACGACTTTACCTGTTTCCGTCGCCTTAACCGACTGACCTAAACGACCTGAGATATCTATTCCTTTTCTTCCGGATTGAGAAAATTTTTTTAGTACCTTTCCGGTAATCGGCCACTGCCAGTGCAACTTTAACAGTTTTTTCTTATCATTTGAAACTATTGATTTTTTTTGTGACGAATTTCTCTTTTTAACTGGGGCCCGCACTAAGCTTCCCGGGTCATTTGAAGGTTTGACGACAGTAGGTTTTTCGGGACCTGAATCAAACATTTTGAGCGTCTGACCGACCAATATTTTGTAAGGCGGTTTAATCCCGTTCCAGGCAGCAAGCACCTGATAACCATGACCCGATCGAAACCCGATTGAATAAAGCGTATCTCCTGGTTGGACGATATAATAAGCGGATTCAATCGTTGCTTTAGTCGGTTGGGGCCTTGATATGGAGGGCGTCGTCGCAACTTCCGAATCCGGTAAAACGACCTGTCCACAAGAAACAGCAACCCCGGCAAGCATCAATACCCAGCAATCGAGACGTGCAACTAATTTAAATAAAAACATTAGGCTACATACTTTAATAATAAATCTTTTGCTTGATTGATCTTAGACGACAAATAACCCGAGCCACCCCGATCCGGGTGTAGTTTTTGCATTAACTTTCTATGCGCGGCAATAATATCCTGACGAGTTGCCCCTTGTTTTAATCCTAAAATCTCGTAAGCTTCTTCAACCGACATCGCGGCATTGCTAGATCTCGAATAACGGCGTCCTTCGCTGCTTTGCTTGCCCGATTTAAACATAAACCAAAGTTTCTGTAATGCTGGGGCATAGTACAGCAAAGCGGGAACAAACCTAGTCAAGACAGCAACCAAGATACCCAAAAATGCTAACAACCAATTAAGCTTTCCTGTCGCGCCAAGATATAGCAAAACCAATCCGATGAAAACGGCGATTATCAGTTTTATATAACGAGCCACAACTTCAGGTGGACGGCTTAAAAACCCGCGTAATAACCAAAAAAAGACCGCTAGCGCCAATAACGCCAAATAGATCCGAATCAAAAATACTCTCCGATTAAAATGATCCGCTTATTGAAATAATTGTAATTATTCAGCATAAGTCATGTATGAGAAGGTGTCAGGCATTGATTTATAAGGCTGTCGGCAACAGGACGTTGCAGTCAGAGCTTACAGGGATGTATTCACGCGTCCTTAGAAATCAATGCCTGACACCAACCTACCGAATACGCTGAATAGCTACAAATAATTGCATATTAAACCTTAAGACCCTATCTTAGTTCCGAATTTTTCCAGATTACAGTAATTAGTCGACCATGCTACAAACTCATATTCCTATCCTCGGTTTCGCTGCATTCAGCGGAACAGGTAAGACTACCTTATTGACACAATTGATACCCATTCTCAAAAATCATAAGCTACGAATCGGTTTAATCAAACACAGCCATCATAATTTCGAGATCGACCAACCGGGCAAGGACAGTTATCGACTGCGCAAGGCGGGGGCCCTAACCGTGCTATTGGCATCAAAACACCGGCGCGCAATCATTACTGAAATCGAACCGGCACAAGAACCTAAGCTAGCCGACCAGCTACAAGTTATTGATCAAAGCAACCTGGATCTCATTTTAGTCGAAGGCTTCAAGGCTGAATTATTTCCAAAAATCGAAATCCATAGACCGGCGCTAAACAAACCGCTAATCTACCCGAACGACCCTAATATTATCGCCGTTGCATCGGATAGCCCGCTCGAATTACCAAAACATTTACTCGGTTTCGACTTAAACAATCCGAACATGATAGCCGACTACATTTTAAACCAATTCTTGGAGCGCAAGCATGATTGATGCCTGCATTCAAACAGAAAACCGCCTGCTGACTCTTGAGGAGACGCTGACTCGAATCGAATCGTCAATAGAACCGATAATCGACGCTGAGAAGGTTAATTTACACGATGCGTTAGGCAGAGTTTTGGCGGAATCGGTCATTTCTCCTATCGATCTGCCTTATCACAATAATGCTTCAATGGATGGATATGCGCTAGCCAGCTCCGATATCAATCCCAACCATCCGTTCAGCTTAAACCTAATCGGTACTTCATGGGCCGGTCATCCCTATGACGGAAGTATTTTACCCGGGCAATGCGTCAGAATTTTTACCGGCGGAGTTGTACCGGAAGCACTCGATACCGTCGTCATGCAAGAGCATGTGCAAAGAATCGGCGAAATCGTGCATTTTCCGGCCAAGGTTCAAGCCTTGCAACACGTCAGAATTGCCGGAGAGGATATCGCAAAAAATGCTCTCCTGATAACCGCACCGAAACGACTGTCCGCTATCGACCTTGGTTTGCTGGCTTCTGCCGGCATTTATCAAGTCAACATAAAACGCAAAATTAAAATCGCCTTCCTATCGACCGGTGATGAATTGACGCCGCTTGGCCAACCCTTGGCTCCTGGAAATATATACGACAGTAATCGCTATATGCTGAGTGCATTACTAAAAGAAGAAGCCTTCTCAACTACTGATTTGGGCGCTGTGCCGGACGATAAGGACCGGCTCGAAAACCTATTGACTGCGGCTGCCGAAACTCATGATGCGATCATAACCACCGGCGGCGCTTCAGTTGGCGAAGCTGACTTTATCCAAGAAATACTGGACACAATCGGACAGGTAGAACTTTGGAAAATAGCGGTTAAACCCGGAAAACCGCTTGCGTTTGGTTCGATCGGCAATTGCCGACTTTTCGGATTACCGGGAAATCCGGTCTCGGTAGTTTTAGCTTTTCAGCGTATTGTCATACCGGGGCTCCGGTTCATGGCTGGATTATCACCGGAAAAACCACTGCAATTAACTGCCATTTGTCAGGAATCGATTAAAAAATCGCCCGGTCGACTTGAGTTTATAAGGGGGGTTTTATCGCAATCCGATAACGGCGAGCATCAAGTCCGGTCGGCGGGAAAACAAGGATCACATATACTATCAAGCATGAGTTACGCAAATTGCTTCATTGTACTTCCCGGCGATTGCCAAGGCATAAAAAAAGGCGATAGAGTGGTCGTCGAGCCTTTATCAACTTGGATCGATTAACCTAAAAGCGGCATTTTAACCATGAAGTACATGAAGTATTTCAGAAAACTGTAAGCATTGCCTTAAATATCAATATCTCGGTACCGAGGCGTCGCATTCACAAGACCATGCATCGATTCCGCCTTGTAGGTTCAGCAATTTTCGAAACGAATGGTGCTCTAAAAAAGATGCCGCCTGCTGACTACGTATGCCATGATGACATATCACAACAATATCCTGCTCTGCATCCAGCTCATCCAACCGTTCGGGAATTTGATGTAGCGGAATCAGCACGCTGCCTGCAATCCGGGCATAAGCAAATTCATAGGGCTCCCTTACATCAAGCAAAAAAGGCGGGGTATCGCTTTGCAGCTTAACATTTAAGTCGGTGGGTGAAATTTGTTGTACCGGCATATTTATCTTGTATTTTTCAACTTTATTCAAAAAACGATCGCCATTGTAAGCCTTTTATACTTCTCATCAAATTTCTGATTAATGCAACGAAGCACTGAGCGCGGCTTAAACGCCAACTAAGGGCACCGCGAAGGATTGACGAATATATACAGCGCCAGGAAAGCAAGCGTAGCTTTACATTCATGTAACCTGAATACCGACAAAACGATAAATGCCGAAAATACACTAAGCACTGAGTGGTACTTATGACTGGGTACGATGACCTTAGACGTCACTCTCCTGCACCGAAATTTTACTAGCAAAGTGCAAAAACACCCAATTGCGATAACTATAATCGCCCTGTATGAAAAGTTCATTAAACATTAGTACTGCTTTGGTAAACAATCCGTCTATTTTTAATGGTATTGTTTACATCAACCCTGTTCAGTATAGTTAAACCGTAATTTAAACCTTTAACTAGATAAACGAGGATTCATCTAATGAGCGATTTTCAAAAAGACATTTTAACTGGCGCAGTATTTGTCACTGGCGTGATTGGCTTTGTTTCCGGAGAATTCATACTCTCTTCTACTTTATTCGCCACGGCAGCTATTGCTGGAAACATTAACGCAACCCACAAACGTAATAAAAGCGAGCGTCTGTGATACATATGACTAATAGATGCAAAACCGACAATTCAACATTTAATTTTCGAGCTTCCAAGGCTAGCTTCTTGGAAGCTCTTTCTCATTAAGCTATTACGTTATCATTCCCGGCAACAAATAGATATTTTCTATTTCTGGACCCTACACATCCACAAAATCCCCCTACCGGCTTAGCAATTATTAATAATCCTAATTAGCGGCCACCTCATAAAAAGCGCTAAAAACTTAACACAAGGCTTTATAGGATTACGTTATAAATAACTTAATCAATTTCGAATTCCGAACGGTCATGACCTTGTTCAACTAAAGTCTGAAGCCATTTAGGCATAACTCCTCGTCCAGTCCATGTTTTGCTAGAGTCGTTTGGATGCCGATATTTAACAGGTACCTTAATGCCTTTTCTAGCGGATTTTTTTTGATCATCAATAAACTCAACCGCCACATTGATCGAGGCGGCAAGTTCTTTTATCTGATTCATAACTTCTTTACGTTTATCTGCTTGCTTAGCTTTAAGTGCTTTTTCAGCATTTAAAATAACTGCCTGCAATTCATCTTCTGAAAGATTCTGAAAATCGGTCATACGTAAATTCTCACTTAATGTAAAAGTTTCAATTAATTTTATTAGGACCCAAAGCAACTCAATTAAAAAATAACAAATGCTTAAGTCGCCGGTTTAATAAAAATCACATGAGACAAATAATCATGTTTTTTTTAATAGGTTTTCCAGTGATCAAAGATTAATAGACCCAAAAAGAGATTTTTCTTTATTCAAGGAATGATAGCTATTAATTGTAACTAAAAAAACATTAAATGAGCAACAACTCAAAGCATTAACAAAAAAGAGAGATTATGCTTGATGAGTTTTAAATCAAACTTGGTCTGTTGATCAGATAATTTCGCCTTATTCCAAAAACTGCATTCTTAATTAGGAATATGCACAAGATAACTTCCCGAGACAGTAAGCTTTGTAGAGGCAAGGTAATCTCGCTTAACATAACCCCTGCGCCGACCCTGTCAATCGAGCCACCTCCTCATAAGCGCAAAATCAGTATCTCTTATGCATTTTCGGCTTTATTCGTCAGACAAGAAAAGGGTATAGCTTAGTCAGTTATGACCTCGAATTTAATTTCGTTATAAATTAATCCATTCTTATCTATTAACTGAACCATCCAATGCCCTGCATCCGTAAAGGTCAATACTCTATTAGTCGAGACTCTCCAACGATTGCCTTTCGGATTGATTGGTATTTTCCCAACAAGTACGCCATCTTTAATCCACTGATGAAAAAAAGATTCGCCTTTCAAATCTTTGAGCTCAGTAAAATAATAAAGATGAATTGGCTTTTTTTCTCCGAGACTGAAGGGTGGAATCAACTCTATTAACGGTTCTTTATTAACGATGGCATTAGTTAATAAGCCCCGGGTAATCTTATAATGATTGATTGTCTTAAATCGCCGGTCAATTGGAGCTTCTTTTGCCAACTCAGGAATAACCTCTTTAATCCGATGATTTTTTTCGGAAATCGGTTGATCTTTTGTTTCAATAAGAGAGGATTCTTTCACCATTACTTCAGACGAAGTCTGTTCAGTTTTTTTGTCGACTTTATCTTCTAATCCATTACTTAGATAAAAATAAGGAATCACTATAAATGCAATAGCAATAATCACAGCCAATACGATTCGCCTGACATTCCAAATAACAATTTCGGAAGACGCCGAGTTTCTCGGCATATTGCTTTGTTCGCTTCCGGAACGATTAATTTTGATTACAATTTTTTTTGCATTTGCCATAAACTTTTCCCGGTCTTCGTAAGTCAGAACCTTGCGCCGCCACAATCAGTCATGTAGGCTGATTTTTTATAACAACGGCACTTTACTACTTGGTAATATAGCATTTTCCCCCTAAGATATCGGCATCAGCTTCAGATTAAACGGAAATCATCCATGAGCGACCTCCTCAAGTTATTTCAAGAATCTTCCGCGCTTTATGGCGGAAACGCCGTATTTATCGAAGACTTATATGAAAAATATCTGCAAAACCCCGACTCGGTCGACCCGAGTTGGAGACACACATTTAAGAAGCTGCATAACGGCATGGCACAGGAGATCATTCATAGTCCTATTGTTGACAGATTCGCCAGCCTAGCCCAGCAATCTCAAGGCCGTCTAGCTAAGCTGCAAGGCTTTACCGAAGAAAGCGTAAAAAAACAATCTGCGGTCGCGCGGCTTATCAATCATTACCGGGTTAGAGGCCATCAAATTGCCAACAATAATCCACTGAATAAATCGATCCCTTCCGTTCCGGACCTTGAGCCTGCATATTACGGACTGACCGAACTCGATATGGATACGCTATTCGATACCGGCACCTTATATGGAGAAGACAGACTTCCGCTCAGAGAAATTCTCGGTAGATTGAAAGAAATTTATTGCGGAAGCATCGGCAGCGAATACATGCATATCGTGGATACCGATGTCAAACGTTGGATCAAAAACCGGCTTGAAGGCACCCGCGCCAAGCCAAACTTAACATCCGAAGAAAAACTCTCCATCCACAAGCAGTTGACCGCGGCGGAAGGCATCGAAAAATATTTGCATCGTACATTTGTAGGGCAAAAAAGATTTTCTCTGGAAGGCAGCGAGTCTCTAATCCCTTTTTTAGATAATATCGTACAGCGTGGCGGCGATAAGCAAATCAAAGAGGTCGTCATCGGCATGGCTCATCGCGGCCGATTAAATGTCCTGGTCAACATCCTGGGAAAAAACCCGAGCGTCTTGTTCGACGAATTCAAAGGAATGCACACCTCAACGCCCGGCATGAATTCCGGCGACGTTAAATATCACATGGGCTTTTCCTCAGATATCGCCACTCCCGGCGGGCCCATTCATGTCACGTTGGCATTCAATCCATCGCATTTGGAAATCATCAACCCAGTCGTCGAAGGCTCGGTTAAAGCACGCCAAGATCGTTACGGTCCCAATAGCTTCAATACCATCCTACCTATTTTAATCCACGGCGATGCTGCTTTTTCCGGACAAGGTGTTGTCATGGAAACCTTAAATATGGCGGGAACCCGTGCCTATTCCACCGGCGGAACTATTCATGTCGTCATCAACAATCAGGTTGGATTCACCACCAGCAACCCCCTAGATGCCCGTTCGACTTATTACTGCACCGATATTGCCAGTATGGCGCAAATCCCAGTCTTCCATGTCAATGGTGACGACCCGGAAGCCGTGTCGTTCGTCGCTCAGCTTGCCTTAGACTTCCGTATGACTTTCAACCGGGACGTTGTCATCGATCTAATATGCTATCGGCGACTAGGTCACAATGAGGCGGATGAACCGGCAACGACCCAGCCATTGATGTATCAAAAAATTCGCAAACATCCGACCACACGCCAAATCTATACCCAAAAACTTATATCCGAAGCATTGATCACACAGGAAGAGGATCAAAATATCGAAAACGACTACGTTTCGATGCTGGAAGCCGGGATGGTAGTCTCCAGGCCGGTTCTCAGTAACAAGGTGTATTCCTACTCGGCGCTATGGGAAAAATACCATCACGCTAAGTGGACGGCTTCTTGTAAAACCTCGGTATCGCTCGATGTACTCCGGTTCTGTAATAAAAGGTCACAGTGCCTGCCGACCGGTTTCGAATTACACCCCAGGGTTGCCAAAATCATGGACAGCCGAAATAAAATGGCCGCCGGCGCTCAACCGCTGGACTGGGGATTTGCCGAAAACATGGCTTATGCAACCTTGCTGCTGGAAAAACGCAATGTCCGCTTGACCGGGCAAGATGTGGGGCGCGGTACTTTTTTTCACAGACATGCCGTTTTACATAACCAGATTGACGGCAAAACCTACCTGCCGATCAATCACCTGGATTCCGAACAAGGCCGAGCTTACATTTACGACTCGTTACTTTCCGAAGCAGGCGTATTGGGTTTTGAATACGGCTACAGTACTACCGCCCCTGAAACTCTGGTAATTTGGGAAGCACAGTTCGGCGATTTCGCCAATGGAGCCCAAGTGGTTATCGATCAATTTATTAGTTCCGGCGAAACCAAATGGGGGCGTTTGAGCGGTCTCGTGATGCTGCTGCCGCACGGTTACGAAGGACAAGGCCCCGAGCATTCCTCCGCCCGACTGGAGCGCTATCTTCAGCTTTGTGCCGAACAAAACATCCAGGTTTGCGCACCGACGACTCCGGCACAAATCTTTCATCTACTTCGCCGGCAATTACTCCGCCCTTATCGTAAACCGTTAATCGTCATGACTCCAAAAAGCTTATTGCGTCATAAGCTCGCCGTGTCAACACTGGAATGCCTCACTAAAGGGCGGTTTCAAACGGTTATCAGCGAAATAGACCCGATTAAACCGGATAAAGTAACCCGTCTAATATTATGTTCAGGCAAAGTGTATTATGATCTTTTGGAAGCCAGACGGGAGCACGAACTCGACCATGTTGCCATTGTCAGGATAGAACAGCTGTATCCGTTTCCAAATAATCGGTTTAAACAAGAAATCGATCGTTTCCCGAATTTGGAACACTTGATTTGGTGTCAAGAAGAGCCCAAAAATCAAGGTGCTTGGTATCAAATACGACACCATTTCGTCGATACGTTGGCAACCGAAATCAATCTGCAATATGCCGGACGCCCGGCATCCGCAGCGCCCGCCGTAGGCAATTTCAAGAAGCATCTTGAACAACAGCAACAAGTTGTTAACACCGCTTTATTTGGAAAACACACAGGAAAATAACATGAGCATTGAAGTCCTCGTTCCTAATCTGCCTGAATCCGTTTCCGATGCCACACTCATTAACTGGCAAAAAAAACCCGGAGATAGAGTCACAAAAAACGAAAATCTAGTCGATCTCGAAACCGATAAAGTCGTGCTCGAAGTGCCTGCGCCCGAATCAGGCGTTTTAACGAAAATCCTGAAAAACGACGGCGACATTGTTGTCGGCAGCGAAATACTGGCTATCATCGACCCGCAAGCGGCCGCGACTGAAGAAACCGCCGCTACGCCAGCAAGCGATGCCGACAATGAACCGCAACAGACCGCCGAAAAAGAACCGGAAGCCGCATCGGCCAACATTCCTTTGAGCCCCGCAGTCCGAAGGCTCGTTGTTGAAAAAAATCTCGACCCCTCGGCCATTAGCGGCTCGGGAAAACATGGTCGTATTACCAAAAACGATATTCTCGAATATTTGCAGGACGAACCGGTTCTCGAAACCTCGTCCCGTACAAAAACACCGCCGGAATCCGTGCAAACGGATTCGAAACCGGCCACGATTCCGGCTGCATTGAGACCCGAACAACGAGTCCCAATGACTCGACTTAGAGCAAAGATTGCCGAACGCTTGCTGCAAGCGCAACAAAACGCCGCGATGCTGACGACTTTCAACGAAGTCGACATGCATCATGTGATTGATTTACGAAACCAATATAAAAACCGCTTCGAGCAAACGCACAGTATCAAATTGGGCTTCATGTCTTTTTTCGTCAAAGCATCGATCGAAGCCTTGAAAAAATTCCCGACTATCAATGCCTCGATTGACGGTAACGACATTATCTATCACGGCTACTACGATATCGGCATTGCCGTCAGTACGCCGCGCGGCTTGATTGTTCCGGTACTGCGCGATGCCGATCAATTAGACTTTGCCGGTATCGAAAAAAATATCGCCGATTTCGGCAAAAAAGCCAAAGAAGGCAACATTAGTTTTGAAGACCTGACCGGCGGTACGTTTACGATAACCAATGGCGGCATTTTCGGCTCGATGCTATCGACCCCGATATTAAATCCGCCGCAATGCGCGATCTTAGGCATGCATGCAATCAAGGATCGACCCGTCGTTGAAAATGGACAAATAGTCGTCAGACCGATCATGTACCTTGCTTTATCTTACGATCATCGCTTGGTCGACGGCCGCGAAGCGGTGCAGTTTTTGGTCACCATCAAAGAATGCCTGGAATCTCCAGCGCACTTATTGCTAAACATATAAACGGTTCACTGTCATGTCAAAACCCGAATCAACTTATGATGTTATTGTCGTCGGTGCCGGCCCTGCCGGCTATGTCGCCGCGATCCGCGCCGCCCAATTAGGATTGAAAACAGCCTGTGTTGATCATTGGACCAATATTAATGGCGATCCAAGTCTGGGCGGGACTTATATCAACGCCGGTTGCGTTTCCTCGATGGCGCTGCTCGAGTCGGCCAAAATCTACGATTTAATGCGGCATGGGCTTGCCGATCATGGCATATCGGTCGAGAACATTAAACTGGACTTGCCGAAGATGATAGACCGCAAAAATGAAAAGATAGCGCGATTAAGCCGGCAGATCCTCAATGTTTTCGCCGAAAAAAAAATTAACTATTATCATGGGCAAGGAAAGCTGCTCAACGCCGACCAAGTCAGCGTGACACCCGCCGACGGTGCCAAACCAATCAAACTCAATGCCCCCAATATAATACTAGCGACCGGCTCCACCTCCATCGATCTACCGTGCGCACCAATCGACAACGAGTTTATCGTCGATACAACTTATGCGCTGAACATGACCAGCATCCCCAAACGACTCGGAATCATCGGGTCAGGCGTCATTGGCTTAGAGCTTGCTGGAATATGGAATCGCTTGGGTTCCGAAGTAATTTTGTTAGAAGCGCAAGAATCTTTTTTACCGATCGTCGATCACCAAATTGCTGCGGAAGCCTATAAAATCTATTCCAATCAAGGACTGGACTTGCGTCTGGGAGCTCGCGTCACCTCGGCTAAAAAAAATAATAACAAAGTCGTCGTCGACTATCAAAACCCGGAAGGCAGCCATACTTTACGACTCGACAAACTGATCGTGGCTACGGGTAGAAAGCCTAATTCGGAAAATATCGCAGCCCCCGAAGCCGAACTGCTTTTGGATGAAAACGGATATATCCATGTCGACGAAAACTGCTGCACGACGGTTCCCGGCGTTTATGCGATCGGCGATTTGACCTTACTCGGGCCGATGTTGGCGCATAAGGGCCTAGAGGAAGGCGTATTCGTCGCCGAGCACATCGCCAACCAACACAATCCGATCAACTATAACATCATGCCGAGCGTCATCTACACCGATCCTGAAATCGCCTGGGTCGGACAAACCGAACAAGCGCTGCAAGCCATTGGACAAAAATATCGGACCGGTACATTCACATTGAAATCCAATGGCCGCGCCGAATCGATCGACAAAACCGAAGGTTTGGTCAAAATCATCACACATGCGGAAACCGATTTGATTCTAGGCATCCACATCATCGGAGCCAATGCTTCGGAATTAATTGCCGAAGCGGTTCTAGCGATGGAATTCTCGGCGAGCGGCGAAGACCTAGCCAGAACTATACATGCCCACCCGACCATCTCGGAAGTCTTACATGAGGCGGCACTAGCAATAGAAAACAGGTCCTTGCATCTTCCTTGATATGGACTTTTAGCAAAATAATCTAAAAACCGAGAACAAACAGGTAGGTCGCGCTTCTTTAGCTAATCTTTACCAACCCATACCCGCGAAACAGAAGCCGGCTGGATAGCTTCGGCTTCAAAATTCAATTTAACTTAACATAAAACTAAAGAGCAATAATATGGAAATATTACTTATCGGAGCCGTGTTGATGATTTTCGCGGTATTGGCCTCGGCATGGCTTATGACCTTTGCCAAATGGTTTCCTATCGAAGGCATAGACGGCGGATTTCTAAAAGATTATAAAACGATGGTCAGAGCCCATGTCGATTTTGTACTGATGGCACTGTTTTGTTTGGCTTTTTATGCGGTAAAAATTCCGCTGCCGGTAGCAGCTTGCTGGCTCGTCGTCATCGGCGGCATGACCAACCCCGGCGTTTTCGTTATAGCGGCCTTCGATCCTAATTTTTGGGATAAAACCATTTGGAAAGCCTATACGATTGTCAGTTTTGCGATAACAACGATCGGTTTCGTATGGATCGGACTAACTCTTTTGAATTTCGCCTTGTAATCTTTCGTTTTCCCTCGACTCTTAAACTTTGAAAGTATTGGCGAATACATCATGAAGACAATGAAGAAAAGGCTATAAAATCGACGATCGAATTCTTCGTGTCACGTTACTCCTCATGGTTATTTCGTAATATTGAATCCAAGTCCATTTAATAATGCAGCATAGCAAACTTTTATTGACTCAGGGAGCAGCCAATGGCCTTTCATGCAATCAACCCCGTTGACGGTAGCACTATACTGACCTTGGACAACTGGGGGGCGTCCCGGTTGTCCAAGGCAATGGATGTTGCCGAACTGGCAGCCGGGCCGTGGGCCGGCACGCCGATCAAAAAACGTTGTGACCTGCTGTATAAGGCAGCGGAGGTCTTGCGGGCACGTCAGGAAGAGTTGGCCACGATCATCACCCGGGAAATGGGTAAGCTAATCAAGGAATCGCGCGGTGAGATCGAGAAGTGTGCCTGGGTATGTGAGTACTATGCCGAACACGGGCCGGGTTTCCTCGAAGATGAATATATCGAAACCGACGCCGCCAAGAGTCTGGTCACTTATCAGCCGTTGGGGATCATACTAGCGGTGATGCCATGGAACTTCCCATTCTGGCAGGTCTTTCGCTTTGCGGCTCCGGCACTGGTGGCGGGTAATACCGGATTGTTGAAACACGCCTCGAATGTGCCGCAGTGTGCGCAGGCAATTGAATCTGTGTTTAAGGAGGCCGGCTTTCCCGTAGGGGTCTTCACGACACTGATGATCGGATCAGTTCAGGTACGTGGTGTGATCGATGATCCACGAGTCAAGGCTGTGACCTTGACCGGCAGTGAGCCGGCCGGAAAATCGGTGGCGGAGGCAGCCGGTGCGAATATTAAAAAATCCGTTCTGGAACTGGGCGGGTCGGATGCCTTTATCGTGCTGGATGATGCCGATCTGGAACTAGCGGTAAAGCAGGGTGTGACCTCGCGTTATATGAATGCTGGCCAAAGTTGTATCGCGGCCAAGCGGTTCATCGTGGTGGATGCGATTGCCGATGCATTTCTGGAAAAATTCAAAGCCGCTGTGGAAGATCTGCGTACGGGTGATCCAATGAGTGTAGATACCACCCTGGCACCGATGGCGCGCCACGATCTGCGCGATGAATTACATAAGCAGGTGATTGAAAGCATCGAGGCGGGCGCGAAGGTTGTCACCGGTTGTGCACCGGAAGCCGGCAGTGGTGCTTATTACCAAGCCTCCATTATTGATCATGTTAAACCCGGTATGCGTGCCTGGCACGAAGAACTGTTCGGCCCGGTCGCAATCGTGATTCGCGCCAAGAATGAAGATGATGCAGTGTCTATTGCCAACAGCAACGACTTCGGCCTAGGCGGCAGTGTCTGGACGCAAAGCAACGCGCGCGGTGAACGCGTGGCGCGACAGCTACAATGCGGTGCGGCATTTGTGAACGGCTTGGTAAAAAGCGATCCGCGGATGCCGTTTGGCGGTATCAAACTTTCCGGTTATGGGCGTGAGTTATCGCATCATGGTATTCGCGAGTTTGTGAATGCCAAGACGATCTGGATTAAATGATTGCTACTGTCATTTCGAGGAGCCTTGGAAAGGCGACGCAAAACGGTACCGGGGCTTGCAATCAAGCATCTATACTCAAACTAACAGGCAGAGCTATTCCGAAACCTTACGCCGGTCGGCGCTTTGCTAAATCTTTCAGCAACTCCTATGTGGATGGTTACTTGCTTTATGTGCCGAGGGTTCGCATACGACCCAAACCGGTCTCTTAATTTAGATGTTTGGCTGTCGCTTGAGTTGGTAATTGCGGTCATTCAAAACGTGGCTTTGGAATTATCACGATCGGTTTATCATGAATGAAATATAGGTTATACCGTTTAGAACATCTAGCGTTGAAGCAGCATTCTTGACAATAAAGCAGAAAAAGCCGTATGTTAGCACGGTCGGGACAATAATTTGTTAGCCTCTTGAAGTGATATGCATGAACAACTAAAATGATATGCATAAAACTAAGGAGGCTACGATGAGAACAACCCTGGATTTACCCGAAAACCTGCTCGATGAGGCTATGAAGGTCTCCCATACTGATACTAAAACAGCCGTAATAGTAAAAGCCCTAGAAGAATTGGTAAGAAAATCAAAGATTTCAGGGATCAAGAAGTATCGCGGCAAGATTGATCTTGATATCGACCTAAATGAATTAAGAGATCGTCATTGATGGAGGTGTTGGTTGATACTTCAATATGGATTGATTACTTCAGGGGTGGGGATAACTCTAAAGACCTAGATTATCTAATAGATGAAAATCTGTTAGTTACCAACGATATTATTCTGGCTGAATTGATTCCTTATCTGAAAATAAAGAAGCAAAATAAAGTCATTACTCTTCTTCATGAGATAAATAAAGTTCCACTTTCTATTCATTGGGAAGAGATTATTGAATATCAAGTGAAGTGCTTAAAAGGTGGAGCTAACGGGGTCGGCATTCCTGATTTAATCATTGCACAAAATGCAAAACAAAATAGCTGCAATGTTTACTCACTTGATAAGCACTTCCGGCTGCTTAATCGGGTGTTGAAAGTTAAGCTTTATGGATAGCAAGGCTAACAAGGCAAATTCACACGGACAAATTTCCGCAACGCTCGTTTGTGCGTAAATCGCACAAGCCTCACGTTGCTACAATTTGCCGGTGATTTGCGGCGTTAGGGCTGATCGTAGTGACCACCAATAGCGAAGATATAAATGGACTTTTCGTCAAACCGATATATCAAACGATCTCTTTGTGATATTCGCTTGGACCAAAGGCCAGAGAGGTTGTGGTTAAGTGGCTCAGGCTTCCCTAAACCTGAAGCAGGGTCGTTTGAACGCAGCATTTCCTTGAGTAATTTACACAAAGCCTTGTGCAATTGTTTGTCCTTCTCGCGCATAGTTTCATACGCTTCCCAGGTGTTGCCTTCAAATACCAGTGATCTCATTCATTTGCTCTTCAGTCGGTATATAGCCTTTACCACGGTTGTGGGTTTCAAGGGAGTAGGCAATCTGTTGCATGAGGCTCTGGCTTTGAAGAACATGAAGCGTTTCTTGTCCTCGCTCCCAGTCGTCGGCGCTCATTACAACGAATGCCTCTCCGGCTCGTCGAGTTACCTTGAGTGGTTCATGCCTGCTAACCACTTGTTCTACAACGCTCTTCAGGTTGTCTCTAAATTTGTTTACACTGATTGTATCCATGATGGCACCTTGATGTACGGATTTTCCGTACAAGTATACGTCAAGTGCCCTAACAAGGCCAAGCACAGCGACAGCTTTTTCGTTGCGGCTTCGCCTTCACTTCTAAGCTGCGCGTGTTGTTGGCGGCGTTAAAAATAGGGAAGTTATTTATGACCGAATCCATAACTACTATTGCCCATTCTCGCGCGAATCCTTAAGGTCAACCTATGCCACGCAAAAGCGGGAACTGTGGAAAGAAGCAAACCTAGTCACGATAAAAACTTGAACAAAGCCTCTTGGCTGGCGGCGGGTAATTCAACCAGCAAATCGATCTGCTCGGAAAAATCCTGCTGTAAAATTCGCCCATCCAATTTTTTGAGCTGATATTCGAACTGCTGCATTTGAGGATAGGCGAGTGTTAATCTGACTCTTATCAGCTCCACATAATCGATGATTTCCGCCGACTCGATGACATGCTTCGCAGCGTTGCCGTAAGCCCGCGCCAACCCGCCGGCGCCGAGTTTCACGCCGCCGAAATAACGAATCACCGCGACTAACACGTTGATGAGATCCTTACCCTCCAAATGCTGAAAAATCGGTTTGCCGGCCGTGCCGGACGGCTCGCCGGCATCATGAAAACGACAAATGAATACTTGCTCCGTCCGAATTCGATAAGCGAAAGCGATATGACTGGCATCCGGATAGTCGACCGCCAACTGCCTGAGATTTTGCAAAGCCTCCTGCTCATCGGCAACTGGTATAATGATTCCGATAAAACGCGATTTTTTGATGATGTCTTCAATCGTATGACGTGATTTGATGTACTGCATTTTTATTTTCGATTTCTTTAGGATTCAATAACGAATCGTCACCTGCGATCAACCTAGAAAAAGCATTTTTGTCCACGAAACACACGAAAATCACGAAAATATTCAATTAGTTATATACCTTTCGCACTTCAAATTTCGGCAGTGCCAGAGGAGGCGCCTGAGTGTCCGATAAAGGCTTTGCCAGCATGGAGCTGGCATAGAGCCTACATGGACGTATTCACGGCGTCCTTTAGCGGACACCCAGGCGCCGAATTTTGAGCTACGACGGGTATACTATTCAAGTTGTTTACCCAATGGGTGACTCAAGAGATTTATGTAACCGTATGATTACGTTAGTGTATTTCGTGGACTGACTGCCAAATTTAGGATCAACCCTTGTTCAATTATGACTACCCCTTTTAATTATTGCCTACGCTATTATTGCTCCATCATCGGGATTTTCGCCCTAACTTTAACGGGTTGTTCGACGGTAAGGGAATCTTTGCCGGCGCGGACCGCGACCGAACAACTTCTACTCTCCACTGCTGCCGATCACTCCGCGCAAAAATTAGCGATTGATTTACCGAAACACCATAAAATCTTCCTGGACACTCAATATTTCGATACCGTCAGCACCGATGCCAAATATGCCATCGGTGCGATCAAGAACCAATTATTGACCCTAGGATACCCGGTTGTAAGCGATAGAAAAGAGGCCGACTCCATTATCGAAATTCGTTTGGGCGCATTGTCGATCAATCAACACAAAAGCCGTTGGCTGGGACTACCGCACCTGAACGTCCCCATTCCACTAACGGGGACCCTTGAAATACCTGAAATTGTTTTGCTGGGCAACAATAAACTGGAAGGCATCGCCAAGATTGGCTTGTCTGTTTATGATGCTAATGTAGGTACGCTGGAAAGTGTTATTGAACCAAGCTATGGTTTTTCCCGATTCGTTGAATGGACGGTGTTATTAATCAGCTGGACCGATTCAGACTTAATTCCGAAAAATGCCCGCAATGAACATGAAAGTCCCAGTCTCCATGAACGTTTGTTGATCAATGGCGAATTTTAGACCTTAAGATAGTCAAGGCTTTCTTAAACTTAATCAAAAGCATTTTGCCCACATATCACAAAATAATCACTTGAATATTCAACTAGTTATGCTTTCCAAGTTGCTCACCTAAAGGCTGATTTAAGAGATTTATGTAACCCGATGATTGCTCTCGTGATTTTCGTAGACTGACTGCAGAATTTAAGCTTAAAGAGCACCTTTACGTTTTTGCTTTCGTGCCAGCTTTTTCGCAGCCTTCTGCTCCCTGATCACGGCCAGCTCGGTTAACTCTTGCTCCATCATCGCCGACGTTTCCAGCGTGAGTCTGCCCAACATCCCCGAACGAAGTTCGGACAACAATATCTTAGCGGTCTTGTCTAGATCGACTCGGCCGCCGGAGCGCAAACAACCTCGGCTCTTTCCAATAGCAAGCATCAAGTCGTGCTCGTTGTTAGGAAGAGGATCGAGCTTGAATCGATCAACTAGACAATTCGGATAAAGTTTAAGCAGAAATTCGGCGGCAAAATACGCAATATCGTCATGCTTGATCGCGGTATCCTTGATCGCGCCGGTCACCGCGAGCCGGTAGCCGGTGTTTTTATTTTCCAAATTCGGCCAGAGCATGCCGGGCGTATCGAGCAAAACGATATTGTTTCCGATCGAGATGCGCTGTTGGGCTTTAGTGACGGCCGGTTCATTACCGGTCTTGGCGATGACTCGTCCGGCCAAAGCATTGATCAATGTGGATTTTCCAACATTCGGAATCCCCATGATCAACGCATGAATCAAGCGATTATCCGACTCATCGACAGCCAGCAATTTACGGCATAATTCAGGCAACTGCTTGATTTTTTCCGGCTGCTCGATACTCAGCGCGAGCGTTTTCACGCCTTGTTCGCGCTCCAAATAACCTTGCCATTGCCGCGTTGCTTCGGGGTCGGCCAAATCGCTTTTATTCAATACCTTGATACAAGGCTTAGAACCTCGAAGTTGCGCCAACAGCGGATTTTCACTGCTGAACGGAATGCGCGCATCAAGAATTTCAATGAACAAATCGACCTGAGGCGCAATCTCCCTGATTTCCTTCCCAGCCTTGTGCATGTGCCCCGGATACCATTGTATATGCATAATAAATCATCAAATCCCAATAAAAATAAAAATTCAAGCAGCCACTCACCATTACCCTTTCACCCTTCCAGCGCCGAACAGGAGTTATAAAACCGTTCGCAACGTTACTGAACGCTGGAGCGTGGCAACGGAGAATGTCGCGGTTCATGCGATGATACACATATAGCACCACTTTATGCCTCTATATCGCGAAGCTAGAGCTTCGAGTATAGCTTTCCCAAGCAAGGAGCTTGGGAAACAGCGGAATCTTTCCCCTTTCCCCTTTCCCCTTTCCCCTTTCCCCTTTCCCCTTTCCCCTTTCCCCTTTCATCTTTCATCTTTATTCCCTTCCCTCTGCTCCAAAACAATCAACCAAGGCCGCTCTTTGGTCGGCTTCACAATACCGTTGTCATCCAGTGTCACGCGCGTCATCGACACAGCGTCGAGCACATTGCCGCCGATCACGTCGAGTGCATCGTTTTTTTTGGCAACGACCAAATCGCAATGATAAGGCCCTCGGCGTAATTGTCTGAATGCCTGGACTTGTTGCGTAAAAATTTCGCTACGCGGCGCGCATAACAGATCGCCGGGGTTAGGACTGAAAAAGTGTGCGTCGCGGGCGATAAACCGAGCATTTTTTCCGGCGAACATCGCATGTTCGATATAGTCCCAATGCAGCACGGTCGAAGGCAAATCCTGTTCCGGCACACCGGCGCTCCGCGCTAACCAAACAATAAAGGCGGCCGACCAGGGCCGGACTTCGCCATCGTGATTCAGTAACGGCAAATGCGTCGCGTTGTACCAATAAAGAATGACGCGCGAAAAATAAGGCGCTTGGGTTTCGTGCGTCGGCTCCTTGTCTTCCGGATAGATCAATTCGGATTCCCCGACGCTATAGTCGGCTATGGGGCGTCCGAATAGTGTCCATTCCTGTTGCGCCAAATAGATCATGCGCTCCCGAACCGAAGGAATCATGAAAGCCGGAGCGATACCGCTTTGATGCATGACCCGAAACGTCCCGTCCTTGACCGGTGCGGTGCAAGCGGTTATCAACAATATCGGCACCCAAAATAGCGAGCGCAGAAAAAAAACCACGCTGTCTTTCAAAATTAAGGAACGAGCATGAATCAACTTTTTCAAATGTCGGAAGGGGGTTCGGTTGCTCGATTGACAGGTGTCGGCGGCAGGGCAGATTTTTGCTCCTGCAAAATCTGCATTCACCCAGCACCTAAATTCCATAATCCATTGTCTATGGTTAACTATCTTGGATAATTTAGGTGCTGGGTTCATGCCGTCCATGGCAATCTGATAGCCGCCGTCAAGCCTACACGGACGTATTTGCGGCGTCCTGTCAAGCGAGTTACCGAACCTCCACAAAGCGGATTTATTTTGCGCATATTCCTAACCCTTGCAACGCAATGCGAATACTACAGGCTATCGATAGTCTACACATGGCTCCTCCGGAAAAACGGCTCAACCCAACTCGGCAATATACCGCAACGCTCGGTCCAATGCTTTCGGATCGCCGCTGATAAGAGCGCAAGCATCGTTTTCACGGCGCAACCAAGTGAACTGACGCTTCGCCAATTGCCTCGTAGCGACAATGGCTTTTTCGATCATCGCGGCATGATCGTATTCGCCTTGCAAAAACGACCACACTTGCCGGTAGCCGACCGCGCGTATTGACGGCATTTTTTCCGATAAATCGCCGCGTCGATAAAGCCTTTCCACCTCTTCGATCAAGCCTTGTTCCAACATCCGGTGAAACCGTTTTGCGATGATTTCGTGCAGTAGCTTTCGGTCCTGCGGCGCGATGATCAATTTAACCGCGCGAAAAGGAAGCGGTTGCGCCTCGGCTTCGCTGAACAATTCGGTCAAGGTTTTGCCGGTCAATCGATACACCTCGAGCGCACGTTGCACCCGCTGCGGATCGTTCGGATGAATACGCGCGGCGGATTCCGGATCGACTTGCGCCAGTCGCCGATGCATCGCTTCCTTGCCGATGTGTTCGAGCTCTTTATCCAATTCGGCTCTGACCGTAGCGTCGGCGGTCGGCAGTTGCGCCAATCCGTGATTGAGCGCATTGAAATACAGCATCGTGCCGCCGGTCAACAAGGGCAGTTTACCGCGCGCGCTGATATCCGCGATCAATTCCAGCGTTCGGGATCGAAATTGTCCGGTCGAAAATGCCTGGCTCGGATCGAGAATATCGATCAAATGATGCACAATACCGCCTCTTTCGGCCTCCGTGGGTTTGGCGGTGCCGATATCCATACCGCGATAGACAAGCGCCGAATCGACACTGATAATCTCGGCATCGAGCGCTTCGGCGAGTTGCACCGATAAAGCGGTCTTGCCGGAAGCTGTCGGCCCCATCAAAAACACTGCCGTGGGCTTGGTTGATTGGGTCACGATAGGCTTACCGTCCGCGTAGGAAAAATTTATCCAGTTCCTGAGTCGATAGCTCGATCCAAGTCGGACGTCCGTGATTACATTGCCCGATGCGTTCGGTCCGCTCCATGTCGCGCAGCAAAGCGTTCATCTCGTCGATCGACAAACGTCGGCGCGCACGAACCGAGCCGTGACAAGCAACCGTCGCGAGAACTTCATTGGCTTTTTCCTGAATCCGCGTGCTCAAGCCGTGCTCGATGATATCGGCCAACACATCCCGAATCAGCGCTTCGCTATCGCCGCCGGCTAACAACACCGGAACCGACCGCAACACGATCGTTTCCGGACCCGAGCGGTTCAATTCGAACCCGAGCGCATTGAAAAATTCCTGGTGCTGTTCGGCCAAGTCGGCTTCACCGGCGCTGACCACGATCTTAATCGGCAACAGCAACGGCTGGTTAGGCACGCTACCGTTGTTGAATTGTTGCTTCAAGCGTTCATAAGTGACGCGTTCATGCGCGGCATGCGTATCGACAAGAATGATGCCTTTCGGCGTTTCGGCAAGAATATAGATATTATGCAGATGCGCGACGGCATACCCCAAAGGATGATACGACTCTTCGCCGGCTGTTGATGGCTCGGGGCTTTTGCTTTCAGGCTCCGGCTCGATCGCCGGATACAATGATGCGTAAGCGCGAATATCCTCCTCGACATGCAGCGGCAGCGTATTTTGCTTCGGCTTGGCTTGAAATTGGACTTGTGGCTTGACGGGTGGCTGCTCCGGAGTTTGCGGCAGCATCGGAACGAATTCCTCGATTGGAACGAACCGTTGTTCTTGACTCCCCGGCCGTAAGTCGGCCAACGAACGATGTAGCGCCCGATAAAGAAAATCATGAACCAGACGGCCTTCCCTGAAACGGACCTCGAGTTTGGCCGGATGCGCGTTGACATCGACTAAGGCCGGATCAAGATTCAAATACAGCACGAATACCGGATGGCGGCCGTGATAAAGCACATCCTGATAAGCCTGTTTCACCGCATGCGATACCAACTTGTCCTTGATCAAACGGCCGTTGACATAAAAAAACTGCATGTCCTGCTGGCTTCGCGAGAAAGTCGGCAAACCGACCCATCCGGTCAATTGCAAACCTGAAGCCTCGAAATCGATCTTGACCGAATTATCGATAAACTCCGAACCGCAAATGCCGGCGATACGCTGTTCGCGCTGCACCTCGGTCGCGGCCGGTTTCAGATTCAACACTTCGCGTTGATTATGCGTCAAGGCAAATCCGATATCGAAACGGCTCAACGCCATGCGTTTAATCAGCGTTTCGATATGACCGAATTCGGTTTTTTCTGTTTTGAGAAATTTTCGGCGAGCCGGCGTGTTGTAAAACAAATCGCGCACATCGACAGTCGTACCTTGAGGATGCGGGTCCGGCTGCGGATCAAAATTCTGCTCGGAACCGTCCGCGTCGACTCGCCAGGCGCAATCGGCACCTTCGATTCTGGAAATCAACGTCAGCCGGGCGACCGAGCTGATGCTGGGCAAGGCCTCTCCGCGAAACCCCATCGTCGAGACATGCTCCAAATCATCAAGCGTTGCGATTTTGCTGGTGGCATGGCGAGACAAGGCCAGCGGCAAATCATCCTTGTCGATACCGCAGCCGTCGTCTCGGATTTTGATCCGGCGCATGCCGCCCTGCTCGATCTCGATGGCAACAGACGTAGCCCCGGCATCAAAGCAATTTTCGACCAACTCCTTAACGATCGAAGAAGGCCTTTCGACGACCTCGCCTGCGGCGATCTGATTGACGAGTTGAGTCGGAAGAGAATGAATACGCATTGAACAGTCTGAAACCAAATCGGCTATTTTAGCCGATCGGTCAAAGCCATGTCAGTTTGAATTACAAGGCTACTCAATTAATGCGGGACAATTTAAGGTTAATCCGTTCGTGGTGAGCCCTTCCGCTGCGCTCAGGAGAGCCCTGTCGAACCATGGGCGGATTAACCTTCCACTCTTAGGAGGGAAGCCAATTAAAACAAGCAAAAATCTGCGTGTTTCGTGTGAAAAATGCTTTTTATAGAAAAGATTGGCAAACCAAACCCCGATTCACCTTTCATCTTTAAAAATCACCCATCAACAGGAATACTCAAAACTTGGCCGATCCTAACCTGATTACCATTCATTGCATTAGTCGTTTTAATTTTCTGCATGCTAATTCCATATTGCTGCGCTATACCTGACAAAGTTTCGCCACGGCTGATGACGTGTTGTCGACCTTGTTCGGCGATATAAGTTCCGGCTGGAGCCGCCTGCTGAAAGTAACTGTCGATACCATTGAAAATAGCTCGGGCCATTTTGCTCTGATGAGCAACACTGCGCAGTTTACTTTCTTCGTCCGGATTCGAAATAAACGCGGTTTCGACCAAAATTGCCGGTACATCGGGCGATTTAAGCACCAAAAAACCAGCTTTTTGCACCGACCGAGAATGTAAATGACCAACTTGCTTCAGGCTTCCGAGTATCTTTGACGCTGCATTTTGACTGGCTTCTTGAGTGGCGGTCATCGATAGATCGAGTAACACGGACGCCAATACATCGTCTTTATCGACTAAGCTGACGCCTCCAACCAGGTCAGCGGAATTTTCATGATTGGCCAACCATCGCGCCATTTCGGTCGTTGCGCCTTTGTTAGATAAGGTAAATACCGACGCACCTTTGACACTTGGGTTATCGTAGGCATCGGCATGAATCGATACAAATAAATCGGCTTTTGCTTTCCTGGCAATTTTCATGCGTTTTTTCAGATCGATAAAATAATCGCCCTGCCGAACCAAAACGGCTTTCATTCCGGGCTTTTTATCGATTAAGGCCGCCAGCTTTTTCGCGATCGCAAAAGTCACATCTTTTTCATGAGTGCCATGCGGGCCTTTTGCTCCGGGGTCTTGGCCACCATGTCCGGCATCGATCGCTATTACAACGTCTTTGCTGCGTTGCGGCGTTTTTTTCACCGGCTTATTATGTACGGCGGCTAACGCTTCGGGCCTTGCGGAAGGCCTTTTGGTCGGATTAGGGGAAGGGGTTCGCTTCGAAAGCAATGGATGCGATGCAACCGACCGTGTAACGGGAAGCTTGGCAGCAAGACCATCCTGTTTGGCAAACAAATCAATCATCAATTGATAGCCACCGGATTGATTAGCCGGAATCGTCAAACTCTTAGCTATGCCGTTCTTTTTCAAATCGACGACAACTCGCAAATCTTTGTCATTACGAACCGCGCTTCGAATTTTTTTAAACAACGGATGATTGGAGGACGGTTGGTCAAGTTTTCCGTTTAAGCGAGCATCACTGATGTCGATAACTAAACGCGGGGGATTATCCAGTTGAAATACTCTGTGTGAAAATTGCGCCGACAGATCGAAAATCAACCGGGAGTGATCGGAAGAAATTTGATGCTTCAAGGAATTGACCGCCGTTTGTTGCGCAAACACCGATCCTGCCCAGAATTGCAACATCGCAATGAATAAGATATTAATAAAACTACGCATGACCCAACCCAAGCTTGCTATTTTACCGACGGTAAATCCCCGTCATTGAATGTTTGCCGCTAAATTTCCAGACTTAACTACGCTTAGTATCCAGTTCAATTAAAATTAGCGGACAGTATCATTTTTAACTTTTCTATAACTTTAAGACTTGAACACCGAAATTAGACGTTAAGGAACGGGAAGTTTATATCTTTCGCAACCGACAGTTTTTTGTCCTTCCCTAAGCAATTGAAAATACAAGCACTTCGATGAATCGCTTAGTTATTTCTCAATTTTAAAAGTATTCAAGTTATAAATTTGTTTAAAGTATAGCAGTATGTCTTTGTTTTATCACGCTAGATAAAAAGTTTTTTTAAGCTTAAATTGCTAGTTTCCACTTTTAGGTTTCGCTCTTGCCCGACAACGCTCAAGGTCAAGACTAAATCAGGCTCCGGCAGAAAACCTTCGCCCATTTCCGGCCACTCGATTAAACAAACCGCATCTTGATCCAAATAATCATTAATCCCGATCCACTCCAGTTCTTCCGGGTCGGAGAGTCGATACAAATCAAAATGAATGACTGCTCGACCACTCGATATATACTCCTCAACGAGCGTATAAGTCGGACTTTTAACCGCACCCTGATGACCCAGAGCCCTCAAGAAGCCCCGAACCAGCGTAGTTTTTCCGGCACCTAATTGGCCTTTTAAAAAGATCAAACATTTATGCGGTAACAGCCTTGACAGCTCGGCACCGAATGCTTCGGTAGCCTCGGTATTTCTCAGTTTTATTTGCATGACTTTGAAAGTTCGCAGATTCGAACTCCTTATCTAATTTTTCGATATATAAAACAACGTAGGTTCTAAAGAGGGTGCGGTTGCTCGATCGACAGGTGTCGGCGGCAGGGAAAGCCGGCGCCAAGCCTACACGGACGTATTCACGGCGTCCTGTCGGGCGAGTGACCGCACCCTCTCCCAACGCCTCGCACTTTCATTTGCCGGGGCGATGGTCATGCCTTCATGAGCGTTAGTTTACCAAACGCCTCAAATAAGGCATCAAATCGGTCGCTAAAAGACCCCGCTCACCGCCATCGGCAGCGGCCGCATCGGCTGCCAAACCATGAATATAAACACCTTGTTCGGCGCTTTCCCAATTGCTGAACCCCTGAGCCAACAGCCCTGCAATCACCCCGGTCAGAACATCCCCCATGCCTCCGGTTGCCATGCCCGGATTACCGACATCGGCAACTGCGACATGATGGTGACTAGCAATCAATGTACCCGCCCCTTTCAGCACACAAATACCGCCATATTGCCGCCTGATCGAATTTACTGCCGCGAAGCGATCATGTTCGACTTCGGATACTGAGCATTTCAACAAACGCGAAGCCTCGCCCGGATGCGGCGTCAATATAAAATGGTCACCGTATTGGCTCGAATCCGCCAGCCAGTTCAAGCCGTCAGCATCGATCACCATCGGCTTAGCGGCTCGGATCGTGGCATCGAATAAACCTTTCGACCAATCGCTTCGTCCCAAGCCGGGTCCTAATACAAGAACATCTGCACTATCAATGATCGTCTCTATGCACTTCGGTTCGATGTCACCTCGACACATCAATTCCGGCCGCGAGCTATTGATCAATATGGCATGCTCAGGACGGGTCAACACGGTAACGAGCCCTGCACCAACCCGTAACGCGGCTTCGCCTGCCATACGAATCGCTCCCGAATAACCGAGATCACCGCCGATAACTATGACATGACCATTATGACCTTTGTGCGCACAGCGACTTCTTTGGGGTGGTTGCAAATAACGAATGCGTTGCGCTGCACAATCGACCTTGTCAAAAACCGCGTTAGGAATATCGAGCGATGCATAATAAATTTTTCCGCAATAATCAGGCGCATCTCCGGTAAACAAGCCTTTTTTCAACCCGATAAAAGACACGGTCAAATCCGCTTTGACCGCACAGCCCATAATTTTTCCTGTATCTGCATTCAATCCGCTTGGAACATCGACCGCAATGACGAAAGCCCGACTGGCATTGATCGCCGCTATAGCATCGGCATATAAACCTTCGACTTCACGATCCAAGCCGGTACCTAGTAGTGCATCGATGATCACTTCTTCGCCAAGTAAAGCTTTCGTATCATAGGCCGCAACTTTACAGCCGCTATCGATGCAATCTCGATATGCCGTGAGCGCATCGCCCTTAAGCTTAGAAACCTCGACAACAGAATAAACCGTTACCTCCATTCCGGCAGCAATCGCTAAACGCGCTATCACATAGCCATCTCCGGCATTGTTACCGCCGCCACAAAAAATCGCGCAACTTCTCGCCTCCGGACAGAACGCCTTGACCCGCTCAAATACCGATTGACCTGCCCTGCACATTAATTCATAACCGGGAATGCAAAATTCATCGATTGCCGTTCGGTCCAGTTCTCTTACTTGATCGGCGGAATATAGTTCGAGTGGAAGATCTTGCCTGCTCATTGCTTCATCGAAAATAATTGTTTTTAAGTTCAGCTTAATAGCCCCAAAACTTATTGGCTTGATCAACGTTAAATCCCTTTGGCGCCGAACAAGGCTTGCTAATTTTATACAGCGCAATGCCGCAATCGCGTTTTTGAGGCTCTCGATAAAAGGCACCCCGAGGGCTTACAAGAGCGAGAGCGTAAGGACCCGATGTTTTACTGCTCTTAACTGTGGCTCGCTTAGTAATCAAAGCAATTTCGCCGTTTTGCAAACCGACGAATGTACCGGGGGGATAGATACCGGTTTCTCGGATGAATTGATTGGCCAATTGCTCATCGATTTCATTGCCGCGTTTCGCAAATAGCGATTTGATCGCATCATGCGCCAAAATCGGAGCTCGATATTTACGGCCGGTGATCAACGATGTATAGATATCAGCCAAAGAGATGACTTTAGCCCCTTCGCTAATAGCACCTCCACTGAGCTTATTGGGATAACCGCTACCGTCGTTTTTTTCATGATGATGCAAAACCATCGCCAACCAATCTCTTGATTCTATACCGGCTTTTTTTAATAACATGACGCTTTGTTTAGGGTGTTCTATGATTTGCTGACGCTGCTCACTCGTCAACGGAGAATCTTGTTGATAAAGCTGATCCTGTAATTTCAGCATGCCTACATTCATCGTCAGCGCCGCGCTAATGATCAGTTCGTTATCCTCATCGGATAACTGCCTGCGCCGACCGAGTAAGCCGGACAATACTGCAGTATATATTGAATGAATGACGGCATAATTATTAGCGCAGCCCAGTAAATGAATCGCGCCTAATGCGGCATTAGGATCGAATACGATTATAACCCGTAAAAGCTCGGCAATTTTCGCTAGTCGCGATTGTACATTCTCGGCTTTTTGATCTGCCAAATCTTGAAACAATGGATACAACTTCTGGTTGCAATAAGCGATAGCGGTAAACGGATTGGTTTGTAGTTTTTTTTGATCCGGCTCTTGCTTTAAAGCGTCTCTTAGCTCGATCTCTTGTTCCGTAAGATTCCTATAAACCCCTTTTTCAAGCAACACGTTAAGTTGCTTTTCAGTGGTAACAATCGTATTTTTCTTCAATAACAACGATTGCTCAAAGGTAAAAATGGAAAATGGCAGCGGCGTATTTAATTCGATATCGCTTGACTGTACTTTGACTAACTCTATTTCCATGACACACCTAAAGCTTAGGAATTTTTCGTAACATTTAGTATAGCTTGAAGACTATAAATTTTGCGAAAAGCTGAACTTTAACGTTTCAACCTATCTTTCACGCTTACTCCCTTTATACTCAAAAAATGGCTAACATTATGAAGGTAGAAGTAATGCTCCTGAACGCTCAGCACTGATCGGAAAAATCAGCCGCGTTCGTATTTCAGTCTTTAATTCAGCTTTTCCAAATACTGAATCAAAAATTGTAGAGTTCGATTGCCTCGGTATTCGTTGATATCCAACTTGTAAGCAGCATGGATCGTTCGAATTCCCAGCCATTGTTCGGGCTTTTCGATAAAGAAAGCAATCGCATCGATCAACTGCTTGTTTTCGGCCTGACGCAGCACCAATTTTAAATGATGCTGCCCAACGATACGGGCCTGAATTACTTCGAATACACCATCGAAAACCGGCTCCGGAAACTCCTGCCCCCAAGTGCCCGAACGTTGTAATAACTCGGCGAATTCCAATGTCAACTCGTTTTCCGACAATTCGCCGTCGGAATACACCTTCTGTTCCAGGTCCATATTCGCTATACGCCGAGCGACCATCTCATCGAAGGCTAACGCAAAAGGGGGATAATCGTGCATTTGTATGCTCATTCCGGCAGCCATCGCATGACCGCCGAACTTATTAAGTATATTGGGATGAGCCGAGGCAATGTCGCTCAGAACGTCGCGGATATGCACACCGGGAATCGATCGCGCCGAACCTTTGATTTCGCCGTTACCGGCCGGTGCGAAAGCTACGACCGGCCGATGAAGTCTATCCTTGATTCTCGATGCGAGAATACCGATTACACCTTGATGCCAATTTTCATCGAACAAGCAAACGCCGGCCGGCAGATGTTTTTCATCTAAGGCTTTCATTTCGTTCAACAAACTCATTGCTTCGATCTTCATCTGACCTTCGATGTCCCGGCGATCCCTATTCATTTCATCAAGCTGCTGTGCGATATCCTTGGCCAAAGGAACATCATCGGTTAGCAGGCATTGAATGCCCAGCGCCATATCGTCCATGCGCCCGGCAGCGTTGAGCCTTGGTCCCAACGCAAAGCCTAGGTCGGATGAGGATAGATACCGATGATTCCGCCCCGATACTTCGACCAAGGCCAATATTCCCGGATGACAATGGCCCGAACGAATTCGCTGCAAGCCTTGATGGATCAAGATTCGATTGGTCTGATCAAGCGGCACGACATCTGCGACCGTGCCCAAGGCAACCAAGTCCAGTAATTGCGCTAGATTCGGTTCGGGGATGGCTTGTTGTTGAAACCAATCGATTTCCCGAAGACGACTTCTTAATGCAGTCAGGACATAAAACATCACACCGACACCAGCCAATGCTTGGCTAGGAAAAGGTTCGTCCGGTAAATTAGGATTGACGATTGCATCGGCCTCAGGCAATGTCTCGCCGGGCAAATGGTGATCGGTAACCAATACTTTGATACCTAGTGCCTTAGCCGCGTCAACGCCGGCTATGCTCGATATGCCGTTATCGACGGTGATAATCAATTCGGGCTCTTGGCGTTTGACCAACTCGACAATCTCCGGCGTCAACCCGTATCCGTATTCAAAACGATTCGGCACGATGAAGTCGACATTGACCGCTCCGAGCATGCGCAAGCCTCTAATAGCAAGGGCGCAACTGGTTGCCCCGTCGGCATCGAAATCGGCCACAATAGTGATTCGCTGCTGCTGACTTAGCGCTTCGATCAAATGAGCGACCATGTCCTTCATCCCGGACAAAAGCCACGGCGAAGGCAATCCAACCAACGAACGGTCTAATTCATCCGCGGATTTAATACCCCGGCTTAGAAATATGCGCTGCAAAACCGGGTGCATATCACCCAAATCCAGCTTTTTCTTACCTAGAGGACGGGGAATAATTGTTTTTTTAACGCCTTGGGAGTACATAGGGGTCAGGTGCAAGGGGAAAGGATCAAGGAACAAGGGGCGAGTGAAAATTGCCCAACCCAGTTTTGTTGGTATAACCGTCAGCCACATGACTGTCTTACCAGATGGCACGACATTACTGCCCTCAAACCCTCGTTTTTTCGCACTACAGGTCTATTGGTGCTTATGGATGACGGCGATCGCGGAGAATGGGAATCATACAATCCTCACCATTTATTGTGTCACATAACACTCGCGAATTACCTAACGCTAGGTGATCCGCGTAGGGTACGCTGTGCGTACCCTGGTAACCCCGCGATGTTCATGTGCCAACCGAACCGCCAAGGCGCGGCTTTGGTACGCGCAGCGTACCCTACAATTTATGTATGATGAGACCTCTTCGTGGAAACGCCCGAGCACCGCTCCAGCGGTACGAGACGCTAGCGCGTCTCGGTCTGCATTCCCACGCTAGAGCGTGGGAACGATAAAAGGGAGTAACAAGCAGTTTTTATAGACTATCGAGTATCGCTTTCTTGACTGCGTCTAAATCGGCTTCGATCGTGACCGGATGCGCGTCTTTACATTGCTTGATCGCGATATCGGGATCTTTGATGCCGTTGCCGGTTAATGTGCAAACGATCGTGCTGCCTTCGGGAATATTACCCAGCTTGATGTCATGCAGCGCGCCGGCCAACGATGCTGCCGAAGCAGGCTCGCAAAAAACACCTTCGTTCGAGCTCAACAATTTTTGCGCGGCTAAAATTTGCTCGTCGGTCATCGCGTCAAACCAACCTTCCGATTCGCGTTGCGCGGCCCAAGCCAAATCCCAGGATTGCGGGCGTCCGATGCGTATCGCGGTTGCTACCGTTTCGGGATGATCGATCATTTCCCTAGCGATGAAAGGCGCGGCGCCGGCCGCTTGATAACCGCACATCACGGGACGCTTATTCGTCACGGCTTTCAGCGAACCGATATCGGTCGAATATTCCTTATAGCCTTTCCAATAGGCCGAAATATTGCCGGCATTGCCGACCGGCAGACAGTGATAATCGGGCGCGGTACCCAGTTCGTCGATAATTTCGAATGCTGCGGTTTTTTGTCCTTCGAGACGGAACGGATTGATCGAATTGACGATCGAAACCGGCGCATGATCGACGATTTCCTTAACCAAAGCCATGCCTTGATCGAAGTTACCGTTGATTTGAATGATCTTGGCTCCATACATCAAAGTTTGCGCCAATTTACCCAGCGCGATCTTGCCCTCCGGAATCAGCACGAAGGCTTTGATGCCGGCGCGTACCGCATAGGCCGCTGCGGAAGCCGAAGTATTGCCGGTCGATGCACAGATAATGGCTTGACTACCTTCATCGACGGCTTTGGTCACAGCCATTGTCATGCCGCGATCCTTAAACGAGCCGGTCGGATTCAAACCCTCGAATTTAACATAAATATCGACGTCCTTGCCGATCAATCTTGGAATATTTTGCAGCTGTATCAAAGGTGTATTACCTTCGCCTAGACTGATCAAGCGAGTGCCATCAGCGACCGGTAGGCGATCTCTATAAGTTTCGATTAAACCTGTATAGCGTTTACGAATTGTCATTATGTTTTATCCCAGAGTTTCCAGACGAATGCGACACACTTTGCCGGTTACGGTCGTCAATTGTTCGATCACGGTAATCGCTGCATTCATTTCCGATTCCAATGTATTTTGAGTCAACATGATAATCGGCACCGATTTTTCGTTTTCATGAGGTTCTTTTTGAATAATCGCTTCGATACTAATGTCGTGCAAAGCTAAGATGCGGGTAATGTCGGCTAACACACCCGGCCTATCTTCGGCATTGAGCCGTAAATAATAAGCCGTATGAATTTGCTCGGCCGAAAGCATCGGAATATCGGCCAGCGCGTTCGGTTGAAAGGCCAAGTGCGGCACGCGGTTTTCGGGGTCGCTCGTCAATGCCCGAACGACATCGATCACATCGGCAACGACTGATGAAGCCGTAGGCTCTGCGCCCGCGCCCGCACCATAATACAAGGTCGGCCCGACCGCATCGCCTTTAACCAATACCGCATTCATTACACCATCGACATTGGCGATTAATCGACGGGCCGGTATCAAGGTTGGATGCACGCGCAACTCGATGCCTTCGGAAGTTTTTCGTGCGATTCCTAAATGCTTGATACGATAACCCAAGGTATCGGCATAATCCACATCGTCGCGCGTGATTTGCGTAATGCCTTCGGTATAAACCTTATCGAATTGCAAGGGGATACCGAATGCGATTGAAGCCAAAATCGTTAATTTATGCGCCGCATCGATCCCTTCAACGTCGAATGTCGGATCGGCCTCGGCATAACCTAAAGCCTGGGCCTCAGCCAAGACATCGGCGAAATCGCGGCCTTTATCACGCATTTCGGTCAAAATGAAATTGCCGGTACCATTGATAATGCCCGCCACCCACTCAATTTGATTGCCGCTCAAGCCTTCTCGAATCGCCTTGATAATAGGAATTCCGCCGGCAACAGCGGCTTCGAACGCAACCATGACACCTTTGCCGCTGGCTTTCGCAAAAATTTCATTCCCATGCAGCGCAATCAAGGCTTTATTCGCGGTCACAACATGCTTGCCGTTTTCAATCGCTTTAAGCACTAAGTCTTTCGCAATCGTTTCACCGCCGATCAACTCCACAACGATTTCAATCTCGGGATCGTTGACGATCTCATAAGGATCAGTCGTCAACGCGATGCCTTGCGTATCGCAAATACGGCTTCGCTCAAGATCGCGAGCACTGGCGCGCGTTACGATAATTTCACGCCCTGCCCGGCGCGCAATTTCGGCGGCGTTGCGTTTCAAGACATTGACGGTGCCACCGCCGACGGTACCTAGACCTAAGACCCCTACTTTGACCGGCTTCAAATTCGACTCCTGCTAATTTCCCATAACCCGAACAAATCGAGCATTATACAACTTTGTCTTTCTTGAGCATATGTCGAATGCCGCGAATCGCTTGTCGGGTTCTGTGTTCGTTTTCGATCAAACCGAAACGAACGTGATCGTCTCCGTACTGTCCGAAACCGATCCCCGGAGACACGGCTACTTTCGCATCGGCGAGCAATTTTTTCGAAAACTCGAGCGAGCCCATTGCTTTATAAGGTTCAGGAATCGGCGCCCAAACGAACATCGTCGCTTTCGGCTTAGGCACCGGCCAACCGGCGGCCGTCAAGCCTTCGCATAATACGTCGCGTCTTTTCCGGTACATCTCGGCAATTTCGGCCACACAATCCTGAGGGCCTTCCAAAGCGCTAATCGCGGCAATCTGAATCGGTGTAAACGTACCGTAATCAAGATAAGATTTGATCCTCGCCAATGCCGCAACGAGTTCTTTATTGCCGCACATGAAACCGACCCGCCAACCGGGCATGTTGTAACTTTTCGATAGCGAAAAAAATTCGACCGCAATATCGGTCGCACCCTTGACCTGAAGAATCGACGGTGCTTTGTAACCGTCGAACACGATATCGGCATAAGCGACATCTTGAACAACCCAGATATTATGCTCTTTGGCCATTTCGACGATTTTTTCGAAAAATTCCAGATCGACGCATTGGGTGGTCGGGTTACCCGGAAAATTGAGAATCAACATTTTCGGCTTCGGCCATGAATCGACGATGGCTTTATGCAGTTCTTCGAAAAAATCCACACCAGCAACTAACGCCACATGACGAATGTCGGCACCGGCGATGACGACACCATACGGATGGATGGGATAGGCCGGATTCGGAACCAGCACGACATCGCCCGGCCCCAACGTAGCTAAAGCCAAATGCGCAAGCCCCTCCTTAGAACCGATCGTAACGATCGCCTCAGTATCCGGATCTAAATCTACGTCGAAGCGATGTTTATACCAATTGCATATTGCCCTTCGTAAACGAGGGATACCCTTGGAAACGGAATAACGGTGAGTGTCCTCTCGTTGAGCTGCCTCGACCAGCTTTTTGACAATATGATCGGGTGTCGGCTGATCGGGATTACCCATCCCGAAGTCGATGATATCTTCCCCGGCCGCTCGGGCTTTCGCTTTTAGCTCGTTGACAATATTGAAAACATAGGGAGGCAAGCGACTGATTCGATGAAATTGTTCCATTTGCGGCTCTGAAGAAAGATTTATTAGTCAGTAAGTTTAAAAAACCGTCTAAATTACTGTTAATCAAAGGCTCTGTCAATTATACATCAGAGGAAAGATGAAAGAAGAAAGAGGAAAGATGTAGGCTGTCGAAATAAAATATTAATCATTATAATTCAATTGTTTATTATTTTTTTGAGGTGAAAAACAGACAGTCAACCTACTTTTATTTGCTTCCTAGAGCTAAAAATCAACGACTTAGCAGGAGGCATCAAAATGAAAATTGAACTTATTAAAGAATTTATCAATACTTTTTTACCGGGTTATCGCCGGAACTGAAGGGTATGTTGCGCGTACCAAAGCCGTACCCGCCAATATTATCCAAAGTCCTTAGGGTTTAACCTGGGGTACCCAATCCTCTTTCACCTTTCATCTTTCCCCCTAAAACCTTTTCCACGCGTTTTAAATCGTCCTCGGTATCAACACCGGCTTCTGGAGTTTTGGCGACGGTGTTAACGAGAATCGACTCGCCGTGCCAGAGTATTCGAAGCTGCTCCAATGACTCGACCGCCTCAAGCGGTGAAGCTTCCCAGCCGCAATAACGCCGCAAGAAATCGACGCGGTACGCATACATGCCGATATGACGCAAATAATCGATTTTTCCGGAAAAGTCCCTGCCCTGCCGACTGAAATGATCTCGGTCCCACGGAATCGGCGCACGACTGAAATAAAGTGCATAACCGTCTTTGTTCAGCACCGTTTTGACGGAGTTGGGATTGAAGACTTCTTCCGGATCGGTAATGCGTGCCGCCAGAGTTGCGATACCTGCACGATGCTGACCCGCTAATGCTTCCGCGGCATCCCGGATATAATCCGGCGGAATCAACGGTTCGTCACCTTGCAGATTGACGATAATCGTATCATCGCTCCATCCGCATAACTCCGCTACTTCCGCAATACGCTCGGTCCCGCTTTGATGATCGTCGCGAGTCATCACCGCTTGAATACCGAGCTCCAACACTTTATCCAAAATCCGCGCATCGTCGGTTGCCACGACGATTTCTTCGGCATCGGCTTCCCTTGCTCGTTCGCAGACATGCGCGATCATCGGTTTTCCGGCGATGGTCAGCAACGGCTTGCCCGGCAGCCGAGTCGACCCATAGCGGGCCGGAATCACGACTTTGAACGGAATACTCATTTGCGCAGGGCTTCGGCTTCTTCTTGACTCAATTCTCGGGCTTCGTCTTCGAGCATGACCGGTATGCCATCGCGTATCGGGAACGCCAAGCGATCGGCAATAGAAATCAACTCCTGTTTGTCTTTGTCGTAAATCAATGGCCCTTTACTGACCGGACTGACCAGAATTTCAAGTAATTTTGTATCCATCATATTTTTCTCTCAATAAGGTTAAAAATCGATTCTTAAAAGCCGGCTCCAGTTGGGCCGTCACCGGCACATACCAATGCGTATCGTTAGCAAAATCGAAGCATTTGACCGCGTCTTTTTCGGTCATCAATACCGGACACTCTCCGAATTCAATATCGTCGGCGCGATACGAATAATGATCCGGGAATTTATGATTGATGCAATGCAGTCCGGCGGCATTCAACTTGTTGAAAAACCGGTCGGGATTGCCGATTCCGGCCAGCGCATGACAACTCAAACCGATAAAGTCTTGCAACGGCTTGGCAGAACCGGTCGTCAGATTGACAGCCATATCGCCGTTAAGTGTCATCGAAAAACGTTCGTCTTCGGTTTTTGTTCCATTCTCGATGATAAAGTCGACTTCCGACAAGCGCTCGACCGGTTCTCTCAACGGGCCGGCCGGCAGACAAAAACCATTACCGAACTGTCTTTCGCTGTCGACGACAGCAATTTCGATATCGCGGGCCAATTTGTAATGCTGCAAACCGTCGTCCGATAAAATGACATCGCAGCCGTCTTGCTCCAACAATAAACGTCCTGCTTCAAAACGATTGGCGCCGACCGCGACAGGGCAATCGGAGTGCTTGGACAATAACAAGGGCTCATCGCCAACAATCGCGGCATTGCCGGAAGGATCGACTTTGACCGGTGCGCCCCGGACTTCCCCCCCGTAACCGCGGCTAATGACGCCAGGTTTATAACCGTTCTCTTTCAAAAGCTTGGTCAACGCGATAATTAACGGCGTTTTCCCGGTACCACCGACGCTGATATTTCCGACGATGATAACCGGAACCGGCAGACGCCTGTTTTTTATCCATCCTGCACGATAAAAAAACCGCCTGAGCTCGACGACTCCTCGGAAAACCCAACTAAGCGGTAATAAAAACTTAGCGGGAAATCGGCCTTGATACCAAACGGTATCGAGCGATATACTTCGCGCGGTCATGTTTTCGGCTTTTATGGCAATGCTATTTTGTTCGGTAGCAAGGCGCGAAAACAGGCGCATAGCAAGCTATGTAACTGTTTTCGCAACGTAGCTACCGGACAAAGGAGCGCGTTAGAAAACCGAAAATGTGGCTGCTCGAAGTATAACTTCCCTGAGTCGTTCATTTATCCTCCATTGGGTTTTATTGCCGCAAAGGTAATATGTTTAAAACCGATTTGCCCGGCAATATCCAAAGCCATTACGACGGATTTATGCGGTGTTTCCCCGTCCGCATTGATGACGAAAGGGATAGATCGCGACGAACCTGCCAATTTGAGTAGCTCTTGTTTGAGCGTTTCTTTTTCTTGATTAACCAATTGACGAGGCAAACCGTCTTCGCCGGTCAAATAATAGACGCCGTCCGAATCGATGCTCAACTCGATCTGTCTCAGTTTTCTTTCAGGTTCGCTGCCTTCGGCTTCAGGTAAATCTATGTTCAATACGGTTTCCCGATTGAAGGTCGTCGTCACCATGAAGAAAATCAACAATAAAAAGACCACATCGATCATCGGCGTAATGCTGATTTCGAGCTTTTCTCTTTTTTTACGATGAAAATCCATCAGGCTTCCTCACGCTCTCCGTGCAACACATCGATCAAACGTAGCGCTTCCTCCTCCATATTCAAAACATATTCATCGATCAATCGCTCGAAATAACGGTGAAAAATCAGGCTCGGTATCGCAACGCTCAAGCCGGCCGCGGTCGTAATCAATGCCTCGGAAATACCCCCGGCCAATATCGTGGGATCGCCGACGCCATGCATCATGATAGCCGTGAATACTTTGATCATGCCAACCACGGTTCCTAAAAGACCCAACAACGGCGTGATCGAGGCAATCGTACCCAAAGTATTCAGAAATTTTTCCAATTCATGAACGATTTGCCGTCCCACCTCTTCGATGCTGGTGCGCATGATGTCCCGACCGTGGCGGCTATTGGCAAGCCCTGCGGCCAAAACCGCGCCTAACGGCGAACTCATTTTAAGGCTGCGCAACGCTGAAGCATCGAGTTTACCTTCGCGGGATAATTTCCAAATCTGAGGGACGAGATCGGGCGGCAAAATTTTATTTTTGCGTAGCGTCCAAAACCGCTCGCCAATGATCGCCATCGCACCGATGGAGCATAAAATAATCGGCAGCATTAACCAGCCGCCGCTTTTAATCAAATCGAACACTATTTTTACCTATGTTTATAAAACTTAAGACAAAATATACCGCTTCAGCCAAATCAGCCGGAATGACGCTTTCGATAACCCATGAGAATTGACCAAGGATTTCATGACAAATAACTTCCCGGAGCAATGATATTCCTGATTACTTAGAACGTTCAGCCAATTTGACTTAACTCAGGGCGCCCGCCTAGGTCCCGTTAGGCCGCGCCGAGCACTGGCGATTTTGCCGAGAATAGCCCGCTAGGGGAGCGGCAAGGATGCCGCTCGTTTTCGGAGGGCTAGGGATAGCCCTTCCGAAAACCCTCGGCAAAATCGTCAGCGCGCAGGATGCAGCGGCCTCCGGGTGTCTTTTCTTTTGGATACTTTTCTTTGGACAAGCAAAGAAAAGTATCGCGGTTGTCGGTCCGCGAACCGACTCCATATAAGCGTCGCGATAGCGACACAAAACCTACTTCGGACTTCAAATAGGCT
>JAHJSQ010000051.1 GCA_018830325.1 Gammaproteobacteria bacterium | reverse complement strand
CGGCATTTAATCCATTTGTCAAGCCCTATTTTCCTCTCCCCTTTCCCCTTTCCCCTTTCCCCTTTCCCCTTTCCCCTTTCACCTTTCACCTATTTCAAGACTCCCCCAACCCCTCTCCCCGCCCATGATGTTTATGCCGTTTTTCTCCGCGCTCCATACGCTTCAACCAATAGGCTGCTTCTTGTTTGACATCGGCCACATTCAGCACCGCCTCCAACGACTGACGAGCCAGCGCTTCATCTTGAGACTTGAGGGCCGCAATACCCAACCACAAACGCACATGCGCCTTGCGCTTCAAGCCGCCTTTGCGCAAGCTTTTTTGAAACGCCTGTTTGGCTAACGCCCAATCGCCGCGTTGCATTGCAATACGTCCGGACAACATATAATCCTCGCCGTTAGGGGACAGCGCCGCTGCCTCGGTCAAAATCCGGCGGGCTCTATCGTGTTCTCGCGCCAATTGCCAGCAACCGAACAAGAGCTTCAAGTTTTCATAATTGCGAGGCATCCGCTTATTCTCGATTTCCGTTTCCAGCAATCGGGCTGCCTTAGACGGATAACCTTGTTGCGCATGGAATTTCACTAAATTCAAAACGTCTTCTTGCCGGACTTCACCGATATAATAAGCCAGCATCATCGTGGATATAGCCCGGTCATGGCGATTTTGCTGGGTGTAGAGACCGCTTAGATAACGCCACCATTGACGCTTGTTAGGCGAATCGGCGATCAAGCGTTTAACGAGAGGCTCGGCTTTCGCAAAATCTTTGCGATCGACATAAAGCGACAATAACAATTGAATCCACTCGGACGGAGGCGACTTTTTTAGGGCCACGGCTCTTTCCAAATGACGGATTGCCGAACGGGACATGTTCGCACGATAGGCGGCATAGGCCACCATATAATAACTATCCGCATCGGCTTTCGGTTCTCTTTGCAGCCACCGCTCCAAATGCGTCACGCTCTCCCGGTAAGCTTCCAAATGAAAAGCCGCTTGACCGGCAATGTTACGCAATCCATGCTCCGCATCGGCGTCGAGCAGTTTACTGTTTAAAGCCTCGTTAGCGGCTTGCCTGGCCCCCCTAAAATCGTTCGCTCCGGAATAGGCATAAGCCAGATATTGCTGAACGACAGCATGATCGTAGGATTTGTCGGCAGTCTTGCTTTGGATTGTTCTCAATTGACGCAAGGCTTGCTCGGATTGGCCTTTCCGTAATGCTACATCGGCTTCTTTGAGAACCTTGAAAGTTTCTTCGCTAACGGCTTTTTCCTGTGCGTGAACAGCCAGCGCGCCAAACAGAGTCAACCCAACTAAAAAACCGGTCCTAAGCAATCGAAAATAAGTTTGTTTATTCATTAATTCAACGTAAATGCAAAAACTTGCCGAGCGCGCACCGGTACTGGATTCCCTTGTTCGTCGCGACGCGGCTGAAAACGCCAGCGACGTACGGCACGCAATGCCGAACGATCGAAAGCACCGGAAGGCTTACTGTTGATTATGACCGGATCGGTCACGGTCCCTTCGGTCGTCACCGTAAATTCAATGAGGACTTCGCCCTCGACCCGGCGAAAGCGTAATCGATCAGGATAGTTAGGTTGAATACGCGATATGGCTGTCAACTCATCGGCCATGATGAAAGACGGTGCAGCCGGAGCGGAACCTCGCCCGGATCCCGGGACAGTTCCAAACTTGCCCGCCTTGCTTTGTCCGCCACTAATTACGGACGGCAATGTTGGGCCCGAAATATTCATCCGAGGACTTGCCGGCACATCGACTCTCAAAGCCGGTACTTGCAAGGGTAAGGCTCGCAAATCGGCAGCCGGAGAACGTTGTTGCGGCATCTGCTCGGAGAAGGTTTCCGTTTTTTGCGGCTCGGGTTTCGGTGGCGTTTTTCTCGGCGAACGCGAAATCGCCTCCGGCTCCGGCCTTTGCCGGATAAAGTCGAAAAACGCCGAATCAGTGGTTCGAATCCATTGCTTACCCTGTTCGGCGGTAACCAATTGGATCATGACCCAAAACAGCAGCAAGTTGATCGCCGATGCAGCCGTGAATGTCAGCACCAGTCTCATAACTCTTCAGTCGCTGCCACCGCGACGCGGGCGATTCCGGCCAGTCGCGCCTGATCCAAGACTTGCATGACGAGCCCGGTTTCGGAACGTTTGTCGGCCAGAATCAGTGCCGAGGCCTCCGGTGCTTCGGCATGCAAGCGTTCGACATGACCGCGTACCGCGCGAACGTCGACTTGTTGTTGCTCGATCCAAACTTCGCCGTCTCTGGTCACGGCAATCAGAATGCCGGCCTGATCCTGGCGTTCGGCGGTCTGCGCCGTCGGGCGGTCGACCTCGACGCCGGTTTCCTTGACGAACGACGAATTGACCGCAAAAAATATCAATAAAATGAACACCATATCGATCAACGGCGTCACATTGAGCCCGGCTCCGAAACTCGGCGGGCGAGTATGTTGACGTTGCATTAACGTAATCTCATCATTCGGTTAATTGCGAAGTAAATTTTTCGCGCGCACGTCTGGCGCGGGATTCGAGATTGGCGGCGAAGAACAAGCCCGATAAGGCCGTAATTAAACCCGCCATCGTCGTGATTAGCGCTTCCGATATGCCTGCGGCCATGCCCCGCGCATTGCCGGCGCCGAACGCATTGATCACTTCGAAGACCTTGATCATCCCCGATACGGTCCCAAGCAGCCCGAGCAATGGTAAAATTTGCGTCAATATGTCAACCGTCTTGAGTCCGCGCAACACTTGCGAAAAATATTGCGAAGCCAAGCCTTCCTTCAAGCGTTGCTGGCAAAAATGCCGCGAAGCCGAACGATTTCGCCAATAATCCAATAATTCGGCCTGCAAACGCGGCAATTGAAAATAAAAAAACCAGTACCGTTCCAATATCAACGTCCACATCAACACCGATACCACGAGAATCGCCCAAAGCAAACCGCCGCCTTGATCGAAAAAACTCAGCACCTTTTCCATAGTATTTAAAGCTCGGTTGTCGGTTGCTCGTATTGTTCGAACAATCGAGTGCTTTGTTGATCGAGAATTTCGACGATACGGTTGGCCTGGGCATGCAAGAAACTTTGCAGCAGCAATAACGGTATCGCAACGGCCAAACCAAGTTGCGTCGTCACCAAAGCATAAGAAATGCCGCCGGCCATCAATTTCGGATCGCCGGTACCGAATAACGAAATCGACTGGAAGGTCTCGATCATACCGATCACGGTACCGAGCAATCCCATCAACGGTGTAACCGCGGCAAATACCGTCAATGCCGTCAATCCGAAAAACAAACGACTGCTTTCCTGACCGACCGCCTCGTCGAGACGCGCGGCCAGAATCTCGCTACTTCTAGCCTGTACCGAAACGATGCTGTTTCTGAGCCGGCCCAAAGGATTATTGTCGAGATTCTCATCCTTAAGCAATTGGCCTTTGATACGCAGCCACGCCATCGACAGAACCGCACCGCGCCATAACACGATTAAAAAGCCGGCGGCGCCGATCGCCAGTATCAAATAACCGATCGCACCGCTCTGATTGATTCGTTCGATCAAGTCAGGCGATTCCACCAACAAGGCTAAAATCGCGCCTTTCGACGGATCGACCGCCATCATGCGCCAACCGTCCTGGGCCTCTTCCAATTCGAAAGCCATACGCTGGTGTCGCGGCGCGGGCTGCCGGGCGAGTTCGACCAATTTATGCCCGTCCGGTAAGAAACGCAGAAACTTGCCTTCCGACACGGCATTGAACGCACCGATACGCGTCACGGTTTGCTGTTTTTCCTCGCCGTCCAAAGTAATAACCGGACCGGTAAAGCGCGTGACCTTGCCGGTTTCATGCATTTCATCGATCAAAACCAGCCAGAGGCTTTGCAAGGTTTCCATCGACACCGCCGATTCGCGTTGAATGATCTTATTCAGAAACTCGCCTCGATCCCGATATTGCGCCGAAATCATCGAACGGTCCAGCAACGAGCCGATTTCGGCCGCATTTTGCTGAACCATCGCGAATAATTCGTTCAACTCGCCGGCTTGAGAAGCGATTTGCCCGTCCATCTCGGCCAGCTTGTTTTCGTTTTCTTGAAACGAACTCCGCAGTTTCTCCGCCTTTTGATCAGCGACGGCCAATTCATTACGCAGTTTATTCAGTTTGGCTTGCTGCCGATCGCGCTCCTGAATGAAAAGAAGTTCGCGTTCTTGATCGAAACGAATATCCTTGGCAGCCTCTCTTCGAACCTTGCTCACCAATTCGTCTAAGGTCGAAGCAGCATGAACCGAGCCATTCGCCCACAAAAGAAGAAAAACTAAAAACCAATTCAGCCTCTTCATGGCTTAACCTCCGGCGCTACGACAGGCAGCATCAGCAAATCGGGCGGCGTTTGTTTTTTCGCAACGCGAATCGCCTTCTCGAGCGAATCCCGTTGCGCCGCATCGAGCGCTATCCATTTTTGTTCCGACGGCAACCAGAAACCGCCTTCGTCACCCTTAAGCGTCAGATAATACAAACCGACCCGACCCAGCCGTAAAAATTCGACCGAGCGAGGCTCGCCTTCGCCGTTCAAGGTGCCTTGATAGGATTCCAAGTTATGCCCATACTCGGCCTCGACGCGATAGGCTTCCATGATGCGCCGATATTTTTCGGTCACGGAGACGTCGGAGCGGTGCATCATTTGCTTTAATTGCTGCAGGCGTTGCAAGCGTTCATCAAGCAGAAAAGGCGTATCCAGGCTAACGAATTCATCCAGCACATCGATCATGCGTTGTAGAAACGGCACGATCTGCTGCTGCATCTCGACGATATCGCGCATTTGGGTTTCTTTTCTATGCATTTCGGCTTTTTGATCGTCGACCAATCGCGCCATTTGTGTGACGTATGCCGATAAATCCTCCAGCCGGACGGCTCCGCTGCGATATTCGTCAAGCATGGCTTGATTCTGATCGTCCAGTTTATCGATGCGTTTTTGAACTTGAGCGCCTTGCTGCTGAGCGGAAAGTTGTTCCTGCAAGGCTAGATCGACGGCTCTTTGCGCGGGAGCTTGTGCACTAAAGACGATGGCGCCTAGCCCGAACATACTTCGTAAAAAATGATTCATGGTTTTTATTGCACAAGAAGAAAATACAGAGGAATGATACAAAATAACATAAAACACCGCGAGATTTTTGATAGCGGTTTTACAAAGAATTGTCAGATCAGTGACGCAAGCATCTTTAGCACTTTTAGACAGCGCAGATCTTGCGAAACGAAAAGAGATTCGATGCCTGCCGTCGGAATAGCCAGCCACAAATCGAGTTACACTGACTATTATCAACTGACATTGTCAACCGAGGCAGATAGTGGGAAAGACTTATCCGGCTTGCCGTCCTTGGCTGCGAATATCTTTATTCCGTCACCCGACGAATGAAAATGGATTTAAGCTTCTCCCAGCTCCAAAAAAATAGCCGGGTAAAACCTAAAAGCGGTCGGTCCTACCATTCATAATTCAGCGTCACATAGACATTGCGGCCAATGCCGGGTAAGCGATCCCCAACCGCTATCCCGCTGGCTTCATTATTGAGGGAGCGGTTCAAACCGTTCAAATGCACCCGGTAATCTTTGTCGAGCAGGTTTTCGACACCTACGCCAAGCTGCAGACCCTTATAGAGTTCAGCCTGGCCTCGAATGTTCCAGAGCGCATAACCCGAGGTTTTCGGTTCGGCATTGAACTTCGATACATCGCCTTGCCGCCAATAACCGACAACTTCGGTCCCTAAAGTCCACTTTTCGTGATCATAAAACAGCGAAATCAAGCCATTCAAAGGCGCGATACGATAAAGATTGTCATCGGCATCGGCCCGATCGCCTTTGACGTAACTGATCATGCTGTCGACTCGCCAGTTGTCCATGAACCGGAAACCGGCTTCTACGTCTGTACCGTATAGAATCGCATCGATATTGTTATATTGCAGCAAGGGATTGGGATTTTGATTGGCTGCAATCGTTTTTGCCACGCCGTTGGGCCCGGGAGTTCCCTGAATATAATCGTCGACATAGCGATAAAACGCACGCGGAGCGAAATAAAACGAACCGTGTCGCCAAGTAATGCCTAATTCACCCTGGTAAGATTTTTCCGGTTGCAAATCCAGATTACCTATATAGAGATAACCGTCTGCCAAACCGCCGGTCGCTTCAAACGGCGCCCATAGGAAGCGCTCCTGATAACTTGGCGAACGAGTCTTACGCGCGAAACCGAGTTCCACTTCCAGATCATCGGTCACATTATGACGAATGATACCGGTCAGGTCGTAATTGAAATCGGTTTTCTCACGATTTTGACTATTGAAATTGTTAGCCAACGTGGTTAGCGGGGGAGGCGTTCCAGTCGATGAAACCGTTCTTGAATTCATTTCGATATGATTGACCCGCGCGCCGAGCTCGACGGTCCAATCCTGTATCGGCGAGACAATCCATTCGGAGAAAAAACCGTAACGATCGCGCTCGGCCCCGTTGAAATTTTTTATCGAGAAATTAGGGTTAGTCGGATTAGTCACTGTCGCGTCATGATTCGCATTGTCGCCGTCGGCTCCGACCGTCATCGTACCTGACAACAGTGGAAAATCGATCGCCAATTTATAGCCGAAGCCGTCCGAATAATTATCTGAAACGCGTTTGTTCTGATTTTGCTGAGCGATCGTATTGCCTCTAACTCTTCGCAAACTGAAGTTATCCATCGTGTGCCGGATGTCCTGATAGTTGTAACTGGCTTTGATACCAACAACATCGTTGATTCTGCCGGCGTAGCTTCCAGTCAAGATGCCGCCTTCGGAAACGGTAATATCCATCGGCAACGCAGGTGTACCGGTCGGCCGCGTATAGTTATAGTTATAATCGACATCGAAAACATGGTCTTCGTAGCGGAAACCGTAGCCTACCTCGGCCGCTTCACGGTCGTGCTTAGTAGGAATATTGGCGCCGCCGGGAAATTCGAAATGATTGCCGAATTCCTTGCTACCGTAGGCATGGATTCGATGATTTTCATTCGCCAAGCCGTTATATAAGGCGCCATACCAACCGTCGTTGACGCTGTTGAAACCGGCCGAAAACTTGCCGGTCCAGTCAATCGGCTCTCCTTCCTCGGTAAATTCGGGACGCTTGGTTTCCTGAACGATCGCACCCCCGATCGTCTCGATGCCGCTGCTAACCGGCGCGATACCGCGGTACACTTTCAACAGACTGGTCATTCCCGCCGGCACATGACTCAACGGTGCATCCATGGAATTAGTACAAGCCGGTTTATAGTTCATGCCTTTAAAATCGACATTGACTCTGTCGCCGAATAACCCCCGATATTGGGCTATTCCGGACAAGGGGCCGAGCCCGTTGACATTAGCACCTGGTACACGCATCAGCAAATGCGCAGCATCATTAATACCCCCCTGTTCGGGCAGAACACCCGTCATATTCGGACGAATGATTTCACCGCGAACTTCCATGCGTTCCAGTTCGACGGTTTCTTTTTTCGGCTGCGTCTCTTCGTCGTTATCCGCATCCTGGGCAATTAACGGTTGAGAAACCATAAGCGTTACGGGTATGGCGATTAAATTTGCGGAAATAGATTTTTTAAACTTCATAAGACTCAAAAGGTTGGCTTGTTAAATACACATCAGCGCAATAAAAAATGGGGCATTCAACGAAAAATTTTTCAATAGAAAGATCATAGATTTGATAGATTGCAAAGAACAACCCGCAACACATTGGGTTAGGCCGAATAGCCTCAGAAGATAAGCACAATATAGCTTTTGAAATAAATAACTTAATAATAAACTTAACAAAAGCTGGCGCATGAAATTATACAATATCCATGCCACAATTAATTAACGACAAACCGACATCCGTTATCCTGCCAATCGATACTAGGAATTTAATTACATTACTCTTTCATGCTGAACGATTTTTATCCGCTAATGTTTAATATCTCTAACTTTGAAAGTTATCTGCGGAGAGCGAAATAATTCAATAGGGCATATCCCCTATTAATGGAGCATTTAACACACCAATAGGTCATTTCACACACATCAAAAAATGAACTCCACGTCAAAATCGCAACAACTGCAGCAATTTCCAATTTGGGGTATCAAAAAGGGCGTGGGGACGGGGTGCTTGGCGAGGATGTCGGCAGCAGGGCAGATTTTTGCTCCATGCAAAATCTGCATTCACGCCATCCCTGGCGATCGAGCTGCCACCAAGCCTCACGGATGGGCTTACAGCGCTCCTCGACAGGTATACCCCACACCTAAGATTAGGGGGCTGCTCAAACTGAGAATTGCTGCAACGACTGCGTTTTTTGATTAAATCTGTTACACCTAATCTATTGATTTTGTCCATCGGCCGCTAACATTTGCTTTACTTCATGCCAAACCGAAGCCATTTTTTGACGCACCGACTCATAATTTCCCGTCACCTTTCCTCGACCGGCTTCTGCTGTCGTAGCGACTTGATCCACGACGATAAACGCTCCGGGGATCATGCCCATCCAACAACTCCACGGGACCACCCCACTTTCCGGCGGCGTAAACTCAATCGTTTGCTCGCCTTGCTGCAGCTTGATTTCCAATCCGTATTGAGGCACGACGATCGCGTTGTTGCATGGCGTCAACTCCTTACTGTCGATTACCCATTTGACCGGAATGCCTTTGCGCAAGGTAAATTGATTCGGCGAATAACCGCTTCTTAACACATCCATGTGAATAATCTGTTCGGAGGGAAATTCTTGAGTCTCGGCAACGACCGGTGAAAAATGCAGCGACGCCCGTGCCAGCATTGTATTGAAATCCATGCCGGTACCGGTGACCGCCAAACCTCGATTCAACATGATCGCTCCCAATGCCATCACGATCGCACCGGATGCCTTCAATAATTTCGGCGTTAAATTCACCGACAATAGACTGGTTAGAAAGCCGAATCCCATCAACAATGGCAACGTGCCGAGGCCGAAAAAAAACAACAATACCGCGCCTTCGGTCCAACTGCCGGTGCCGGCTGCCATGACATACATCGCTTGCAAAGGACCGCATATGATCATCAAACCGTTCAATAAACCGATGATGAACGGATTACTGTGTTTGCGGTATTCCTTGCCGATAAAACGCATTACAAAACCGGGAGTTTTGATACGAAAATGACTCAACGACGGAAACCAATCCAGCATGTGCAATCCGAACAATATCAAAAAAATCCCGGCAGCGACGCCGACCGCCCCCTGCGTGTAAGGCGTAAAGGCGACAACCGCTCCGAACGCGCCGAACAAAGCGCCGATCGAGGTATACGACAACGTTTTACCTATCCCATATAGAATATGCGGCCCGTGCGCATTGTGCCCTTTCGCGGTGCTTTTGGCCGTGTAGCCGATGATCAACGGCCCGCACATGCCGACACAATGAAAGCTGGTGAGAAAGCCGACGATAAACAACAAGCCGTAACTCATATCTCTACCAAGCTTCGGCATGTCGGCGTGATTCATGAACCAACTATCCAACCATAAAATGAGGCCGATGCCCGACAAAGCAATGATTATGTAGACAATTTTTTTTGTTGCGGTGATAGCCGAGTGTTTTGCGGAAGTTTCGTTTGTCGTACTCATGAGCCGTTATTGACTTGAATAAATGCGTATTAATCGTGAGAATCGAATCCACGTTTTTTTTGGACCCTTTTTCACTAAAAAGAATCCTCTTAATTAAAATGGATTTCAGGCAGTTTTCCCAGGCATTATTAAGGCAATTCCCATGCCTGCTTTTTTACATCACTCGAGAACACTAGAGCGCCGCAATTACCGTGCATGCGCCGATAATCTTTATATACCTTTCGCACTTCAAATTTCGGCAGTGTCTTAGGAGGCGCCGGGGTGCTCGACAAAGGCTTTGCCAGCATGGAGCTGGCATAGAGCCTACATGGACGTATTCACGGCGTCCTTTGACGGGCACCCCGGTGCCGAATTTTGATCTCCGATAGGTATATCTTTCGCATTTCAAGTATCAGCATTAGCATATTGAGGTAACGGGGGGGGGTCGGAAAAGGCTATGCCAGTCCCTCAACTACTCCCTTTATACTCAAAAATTAGCTAACTTTGTGAAGGCATGGGGTGTGGCTAGCGAGGATGTCGGCAGCAGGGCAGATTTTTGCTCCATGCAAAATCTGCATTCACGCCATCCTTGGCGTTCGAGCGCTGCCGTCAAGCCCCCATGGACGGGTTCACGGCGGTCCTCGATAGACATATCCCATGCCTTTTTATTCTTAGACGGTTTTTTTAATCAAAAGGGAGTAGCTTTAGGTGTTGGGTCTTTGACGGGCACCACCCCGGTACCGAATTGTGATCTATGTTGGGCATTTATCAAGAAATCCTTAGACCAGACGAATAAACAGACTTAATTTTCTCCCAAGCCATCAAAACATGGGCTAAGTCACTCATGGCTCGACAATACCGCTAAAACTCTTCCTGATTACGTATAAGCTTCAGCCTATTTGAAGTCCAGACAAGGTTTTGTGTCGCTATCGCGACGTTTATGTGGCGTCGGTTCGCGGACCGACAGCCGCGATACTGCTACGAAACCCATCCCTGGGTTTCGCCCTGCGGGCCAGCTAAAGCTGTTCAAAATCGCTCCGTGCGATTTTGTCTTTGCTTGTCCAAAGAAAAGTATCCAAAAGAAAAGACACCCGGAGGCCGCTGCATCCTGCGCGCTGACGATTTTGCCGAGGGTTTTCGGAAGGGCTATCCCTAGCCCTCCGAAAACGAGCGGCATCCCTG
>JAHJSQ010000050.1 GCA_018830325.1 Gammaproteobacteria bacterium | reverse complement strand
GTAATTATTCACACCCCCTATCATTCCCACGCTCCGGCGTGGGAATGAAGACCGAGACGCTCTAGCGTCTCGTACCGCTGGAGCGGTACTCAGGCGTTCCCACGCAGAGCGTGGGAACGATAATTGCCGGGGGACTGAATAAATGTTTTAGTTTATTCACGAAAATCGTGAGCATCCCTGAGTCCGGAATCGCAACTTTCAACGGAGATAGCGGGGTTATACCAGCCGAATAACCCTTATACAGAGCCCAACTGACAAAATATGCTGAAATTGCCAACATTCGAAAACACAGTGTTCACTCTATCGTAATGGTATTTTTTTTAATATTGGCATATAGTTGAACTTAAGCTCCTCCGTCATAACCCAGTGCAGCAGAGAGACACCATGGAATCGTTCATTCAAAATCTCGTTGAAACCCACGCAAGGCGCCCAACTCGGCTTTTAGCTATATTACGCGCCGTTCAGGCGCGATACTTCCACATTCCGAACCAAGCCATTCGCTTGCTATCCAAGGAATTAAACATTCCAACAACACGCATTATCGGCGTCATTGAATTTTATAGCTTTCTTCATTTAACACCGCGCGGACGTTACGATATATTGATCAGCGATTCGATTACCGATCACATGCTCGGCAAACACAATTTGATGGACTATTTATCTAACAAACTTTCCGTGTCGCCCGGCAGCATTCGTGAAGACGGATTGGTCAGCTTGGATAATACTTCATGCACCGGCATGTGCGATCAAGGCCCCGCCGGGCTCATTAATGGCCGCGCGATCACTCAACTTGACCGACCCAGAATCGACGCGATCGCACAATTAATCGACGAACAAAAAGCACTTGAGGACTGGCCCAAGGAATTCTTTGAGGTCGGCGATAACATCTATCAATACGATTTGCTATTGAGCAGTCGCCTTACTGCCGGAGAAGGTCTCCAAGCGACCTTCGCACGCGGTCTAAAAGAAACGCTATCGGAAGTCGATCGATCCGGACTCAGAGGACGAGGCGGCGCAGGCTTTAAAACGGCGATGAAATGGCGATTTTGCTCCGAAGAATCGGAACAAGAACGCTATGTGGTCTGCAATGCCGATGAGGGCGAACCCGGAACATTCAAAGACCGAGTATTACTGAATAGCTATGCCGACCATGTTTTCGAAGGCATGACTATTTGCGCGGCACTTATCGGTGCCAAGCAAGGTTTTCTCTATTTACGCGGCGAATACCTTCATCTCTACCAAAAATTGGAAAACGTTCTCGAACAACGCCGTCAGGCCGGCTTGCTGGGCAATAACATTCTTGGCAAAGGCCTAAATTTCGATATTGAGATATGTCTAGGCGCCGGCGCCTATATTTGCGGCGAGGAATCGGCACTCATCGAATCCTTAGAAGGCAAATGCGGTATTCCGCGAAATCGTCCGCCCTACCCTGTTTCTCAAGGCTATTTAAACAAACCGACGGTCGTCAACAATGTTGAAACTTTCGCGGCCACCGCCAACATTGCCTTACACGGAGGCGCTTGGTTCGCGGATAAAGGCACGAAAAAATCCCAAGGCACCAAAATTCTTAGCATTAGCGGCGACTGTCTACGTCCCGGCATTTACGAATATCCGTTTGGCGTTACCGTCCGGAAAATTCTGGAGGATTGCGGTGCCCATGATGTACTTGGCGTTCAAATCGGCGGACCGTCCGGCACCTTTATTTCCAACCGGGAACTCGATCGCATACTAGGATTCGAGGATTTAGCCACGGGAGGCTCGTTCATCGTCTTCAATTCGACACGCAACATTCTCGACATCGTGCGTAATTTCACTGATTTCTTCGCGCATGAAAGCTGCGGGTTCTGCACGCCTTGCCGGGTCGGCACGTCGTTGCTGAAAAAACAACTCGACAAAATCGTCGACGGCCATGGTTCGGCCGGCGATGTGGTTGCCCTTGAAGAACTGACCCGCCTGGTTAAAAACCATAGTCATTGCGGTTTAGGCCAAACGGCGGCCAATCCGATCATTCATACTTTAGAAAGATATCCCGACTTATACCAAAACCAATTGAAAAAAATCAGTTACGAGCCCGGCTTCGATTTGAACGCTTCCCTTGAAACTGCCAGACGCATGGCAAACCGTAATGATGCAGGGGCACATCTAGCCCAGGTGGAGGAATAGCATGAGCAAAACATTTACCTTGGACGGCAAGCCCATTCCATTCGAAGATGGCCAAACCATCATGGATGCCGCTACTGCGGCCGGCGTTTATATTCCACATCTATGCCATCACCCGGAATTCACGCCGCACGGTAGCTGTAAGTTATGCAACGTTAATGTCAATGGCCGCACTTGTTCGGCTTGTACATTCCCGGCAACCGAAGGCCAAAATGTATTAAGCGAAACGACCGAAATCAATCAGGACCGCCAAAAAATAACACAAATGCTATTCGTCGAAGGCAATCATTTTTGCCCGTCCTGCGAAAAATCCGGGAACTGCCAATTACAAGGGGTCGCCTACCATTTGAATATGCTCGACAATCATTTTCCGCATTTTTACGCGGAACGTAAAATGGATGCGAGCCACTCGGACGTCATGATCGACCATAATCGCTGCATTTTTTGCACCTTATGCGTTAGGGCCAGCCAACAAGCCGACGGTAAAGACGTTTTTGCGATTTCAGGCCGCGGTATTAACAAGCACTTGATCGTTAATTCCGAGTCCGGGCAGTTGAAAGACAGCGATATCGATCCCAGCGACCGAGCCGCGCACATTTGTCCGACCGGAGCGATTCTGATCAAACGAACCGGCTATACGATCCCGATCGGACAACGTATTTACGATCATAAACAAATCGATCAAGTCAGCTTGGAAACGGAGCATGAGAGTCATGACTAATAAAATCAGAGTCGCAACCACATCGCTAGCCGGCTGTTTTGGTTGCCACATGTCGTTTCTCGACATCGACGAACGCATGCTGCAACTCGCCGAGGCGGTCGAATTCGACCGTTCGCCGATTACCGACATCGAACATTGCACGAATTGCGACATCGGCTTAATCGAAGGAGGCGTCTGCAATTCGGAAAACGTTCATGTGCTGCGCGAATTTCGTAAAAACTGCAAAACACTGGTCGCGGTCGGCGCCTGCGCCATCAACGGTGGCTTGCCGGCGATGCGCAACTTTATACCACTCGAAGAATGCCTTAGCGAAGCGTACTTAGACGGTATTGGCGTCGAAAACCCGCAGATTCCAAGCGACCCGGAGCTACCTTTATTGCTGGACAAGGTTCGCCCGATTCATGAAATCGTCAAGATCGACTATTTCCTACCGGGCTGCCCGCCGTCGGCCGATGTTTTTTGGAAATTCTTGACCGACCTGCTCGAAGGCCGCGAACCGTCACTGCCTTACGAGTTGGTGCATTATGATTAATTTGGATTCTCGCGCTGAGTTAATTCGAAAGGATTATTTATTTCCCGCAGAGGCGCTGAGAACAGCATTAGGATTTGGTCGTAAATAACTTCCTTATTTTAGGGAGGGTTCGGTTGCTCGATTGGCAGGTGTCGGCGGCAGGGCAGATTTTTGCTCCTCGGCAACTGCTCCTGCGTTGCTCTAATACACGCCATCCATGGCGTAATGCAAAATCTGCATTCATGCCATCCTTGGCAATCAGATTTCGCCGTCAAGCCTACACCGACGTATTCACGGCGCCCTGCCAAGCGAGTTGCCGAACCCTCAACAAAGCTTATAGTTCCAGGACGGTATTTATTACGAAATCCTTATTAAGATTTCGGCAGTCCAACGAGTTTGCGCGGTGAACCCTATCATCGAGCGAACCATGAAATAAACTCTGCGCCTCTGCGCGAGCCAATAAAATTATCGAGAACACTCATGTACGAACATTTAGAAACAGCCGCCAGCCCGGAAAACCTTAAACGTGTCGTGGTCGATCCGGTATCGCGGGTCGAAGGTCATGGCAAAGTCACTTTATTGCTCGATGAAAACAACAAGGTCCAACAAGCCCGCTTACATATCGTCGAGTTTCGAGGCTTCGAACGCTTCATTCAGGGGCGCCCTTATTGGGAACTGCCGGTATTAGTACAACGGCTATGCGGCATCTGCCCGGTCAGCCATCATTTAGCCGCCGCCAAGGCAATCGATCAGCTCGTCGGCATCGACCCGGAAAATCTGCCTCCGGCCGCAACCAAATTAAGACGCTTGCTGCATTTCGGCCAAGTTATGCAGTCCCACGCCTTACATTTTTTCCATTTGTCGAGCCCGGATTTATTGTTCGGATTCGAAAGCGAGATAGGTAAACGCAACATCATCGCGGTACTGGCCGAGCACCCCGAAATCGGCGTACAGGGAGTCAAGCTTCGCAAATACGGCCAAGAAGTGATCCGCATGATTTCCGGCAAGCGCGTTCACGGCACCGGCGCAATCGCCGGCGGCATGAACAAGCCGTTATCGCGTGAAGAGCGCGATTATTTGTTGACCGATATCGATCAAATGATCGAATGGGCGGCGGCAACCGTACAACTGGTCAAAAGAGTCCATTGTTCGAATCTGCCTTATTACGACGATTTCGCGACGATACGCAGTAATTATCTGGGCCTCACCCGCCCGGACGGTGCGCTGGAGCTTTATCACGGAGGTCTGCGCGCGAAAAGAGACAACGGCAAAACCATCCTCGACCATGTCGATTATTGTCGCTACAACGATTATATTCATGAAGAAGTCCGTTCCTGGACCTACATGAAGTTTCCTTATTTGTTGTCGGAAGGTAAGGAAAACGGCTGGTACCGCGTCGGCCCACTGGCCCGCGTCAATAACTGCGACTATATCGACACCCCGTTGGCCGAGGCGGCTCGCATCGAATTTAAACAACACGGCGGTGAAGCAATGGTTCATAGCACGCTGGCAACCCATTGGGCGCGCATGATAGAAACGCTACACTGCGCCGAAAGCATCAAAGTCTTACTAAACGACCCGGAAATCATGAGTAACGACCTCGTCGCGCAAGGTGAAAAGCGATTCGAAGGTATCGGTGTGATCGAGGCCCCTCGCGGCACACTATTTCATCATTATCAAGTCGATGAAAACGACATTGTCACCCGCGCCAATTTGATCGTTTCAACAACCAGCAATAACATGGGGATGAACGAATCAGTCCGTCAGGTCGCCGCCGAATATTTAAACGGTCGCGAATTGACCGAACCGCTATTAAATAATCTAGAAGTCGCAATCCGCGCCTACGACCCTTGTTTATCGTGCGCAACCCACGCGGTCGGAAAAATGCCTTTGCAATTGGAGCTAATCGACGCTGACGGGCAACTCATCGATAAATTAGTTAAACATAGCGATGGTGTTATTTCTCCCTTATGATCGAAAAAACCGTCTAAGTATAAAAGGTATGGCAAGCGCTGCACCTTTCCTTTAGACAAACCCTAGGCAAAGAGCTACACTCAATATGACAAAGGAATGTCGGCCATAATTGCACGGATGCGATAAACCGTTCCGACATATTGGTTAAGGAGTACAGCTTATGTATAGTAAATGGGTCGTAGTAGCAGATAGCAGCAGAGCACGTTTTTTTTTCTATGAGGGCAGAAAAGAACCGTTACGGGAACTTAAAGACTTAGTCCATGCCGAGGGAAAGCTCAAAACGCAGGATGTCGTTTCCGATCAACAAGGTGGACGCGGTAACGGAGCACATTCATTTGAACCGGTTACCGATGTCAAGCAACAAGAGGCCATCCGCTTTGCCCAACAAATAGGCGATAAATTGGAACAGGGCCGAGTTAATAACGAATTCAACGATCTCGTATTAATAGCCCCTCCAGCCTTCCTCGGTACGCTACGTCAAACCCTTAACGACCAAATCAAGAAACTAGTCGGCAAATCGATCGACAAAAACCTTGTTGCTCAAGACGAGTCCAACATCCGAAGCTATCTCTGATCGATAACCATTTAACTCCGCCTTAACAAATGTTAAAGCAGCGTTAAGCCCATGACCTGGCCCCGATTTAAATCAACCGGGGCCCTTCCGCCCCTTAAGAAATTTTTATTTGAAACGAATGCTTTGAAACTTCGCCCCCGGGGTCCGCGTTTCCATTTCAACGATTTTGGATAGTTCGACTTTTTGCCTTTCCCCACTATCAATAACCAAATATTCGCGCTTATCCTGTTCAGTCACGATATCGACCGCTTTTCCTTCAACAATTCGATGTTCCGTCAGCATCAATTTGACGCGATAGCCGAACATGCAGGCTATTTCGATGTAGTCGTGAAGCTCGCAGGCGATCGGTTGATTCTTCATATGATCACTCTTTGTATTTATCTTCAAAAGATCAGTTGAGCCGGTGAAAGTGTTGCTGTAGACCCTTCATCCTAAAAAAGCATTCACCATGAAGATCATGAAGAATAAGCAGTCAATTCACTAACTTGTTATTCGTTTTTCTAGAACCATCGTTCACCCAAGAGGTTAGCGGGAATATTTAGGTAATCTCTTGTAATACTTCATGAACTTCATCCGCTTCATGGTTAAACTGCCGAATTTAGGTTCGTGCTTCGACTTGGCTCAGCACGAACAGTCTACAACACAATTCAACTTCTCTTTTTAGGTTTATGCAAAAAACAAAAAAACCCCGGCCGAGATAAATCGGCCGGGGCTTTGCGTCAAGCGATGAGCTCGAACGGCGATTACATCATGCCGCCCATTCCGCCCATACCACCCATTCCGCCCATGCCACCCATATCCGGCATGCCAGCGCCTTTATCGTCGCTTGGTGCGTCGGCGATCATCACTTCAGTGGTGATCATCAGACTCGCAACAGATGCTGCATTTTGTAGCGCGAAACGAGTCACTTTCGCCGGGTCCAAAATACCCATCTCGATCATGTCGCCGTATTCGCCGGTTGCTGCATTGTAACCATAGTTACCTGTACCTTTTGCAACTTCATTCAGGACGACTGAAGACTCTTCCCCCGCGTTTTTGACAATTTGGCGCAGAGGTTCTTCCATTGCACGACGCAGAATATTGACACCGACGTCTTGATCGTGATTCAAACCTTTCAAACCTTCCAGCGATTTCAAAGCGCGGACCAGTGCAGTACCACCACCGGCAACCACACCTTCTTCAACCGCAGCACGAGTAGAATGCAGCGCATCTTCAACGCGCGCTTTTTTCTCTTTCATTTCGACTTCAGTCGCCGCGCCGACTTTGATCACTGCAACACCGCCGGCCAATTTAGCCAAACGCTCTTGCAATTTTTCTTTATCATAGTCGGAAGATGCATCATCGGCTTGCTTGCGGATTTGTGCTACCCGTGCCTTGATGCTTTCATCTGTGCCAGCACCGTCGATAACCGTAGTATTGTCTTTAGTGACTTGCACTTTTTTCGCTGTGCCCAAAAGATCCAATTCAGCTTTTTCCAAAGACAGACCGACTTCTTCCGAAATCACGGTGCCGCCAGTCAAAATCGCGATATCTTCAAGCATCGCTTTACGACGATCTCCGAAGCCAGGCGCTTTAACCGCAGCGACCTTAACGATGCCTCGCAAATTGTTGACAACCAGAGTCGCCAGCGCTTCGCCTTCGACGTCTTCGGCAACGATCAACAACGGACGACCTGATTTGGCAACACCTTCCAGTACCGGCAACAAATCACGGATGTTGGAGATTTTTTTGTCGTACAGCAGGATGAACGGATTTTCCAATTCGGCGCTCATGCTGTCTTGATTATTGATGAAGTATGGAGACAGGTAACCGCGATCGAACTGCATCCCTTCGACAACATCGAGTTGGTTGTCCAGACCTGAACCTTCTTCGACGGTGATGACACCTTCTTTACCGACTTTTTCCATCGCTTCGGCGATGATTTGACCGACCGACTCATCGGAGTTGGCCGAGATCGTGCCGACTTGCGCAATCGCTTTGCTGTCTGTGCAAGGGGTTGCTGCCGCTTCGATGGCTTTAACCGCCGTAGTCACGGCTAAGTCGATGCCCCGCTTCAAGTCCATTGGGTTCATACCGGCTGCAACTGCTTTCAAGCCTTCATTAACGATGGATTGAGCCAGAACGGTCGCAGTTGTGGTACCGTCACCGGCAACATCGGATGTATGAGACGCGACTTCTTTAACCATTTGCGCACCCATATTTTCGAATTTATCCTTCAATTCGATTTCCTTCGCAACCGAGACGCCGTCTTTGGTGATGGTCGGTGCGCCGAAGCTTTTATCTAAAACCGCATTACGGCCTTTAGGACCCAAAGTGACTTTTACCGCATTCGCTAAAATATTGACACCTGCAACCATCAGGGTACGTGCGTCACTACCGAATTTAACTTCTTTTGCTGCCATGTTTATTCCTAGATTCTGTGGTTAATGTTAAATACTTAATCAGTTAAAAAGAGTCCGTTAGCTCAGAACAGCCATGATGTCTTCTTCGCGCATCACAACGACTTCTTCACCGTCGATTTTGACTTCGCTACCTGAATATTTACCAAATAACACTTTATCGCCGACTTTAACTTCTAACGCGCGAACTTGACCGTTGTCGAGCGCTTTACCGGTTCCTACCGCTAAAACTTCACCTTGACTCGGTTTTTCGGCGGCAGAACCAGGCAGTACGATACCGCCGGCGGTTTTGGTTTCTTCTTCAACACGTTTGATAATTACTCTGTCGTGTAAAGGGCGTATTTTCATCAATATCTCCTAATCGATATAAACAATAAAGTGGATTATTAGCACTCGCTAGTAATGAGTGCTAATAATAATCAGCTTTTGCAGTCTGTCAAGTTCTTTGGCATCATTCGCACCTAAATTGATATTTATCCTAAAATATGAAAGACGACCAACTATTACGCTACAGCCGGCAAATCATGCTGCCGCAAATCGATATCGAAGGCCAGCAACAATTGCTTGGCGCACACGTCTTGATCATCGGTGCGGGCGGCCTTGGTTCACCGGCTTCGATCTATCTTGCGGCAGCCGGTGTCGGACAAATCACTATTTACGATGACGACACAGTCGACCTTTCGAACCTACAGCGACAAATCGCTCACTACACCGACGATATTGGGACGGACAAAGTAATTTCAACCCAAAAGACCTTAAAAAAATTAAACCCGGATACTCAGGTTAATATTTTCAAGCAACGCTTGACCGGAATCGCGCTCGATAAAACCGTAGAAAAAGCCGATATCGTCCTCGATTGTAGCGATAACTTTTCGACGCGATTCGCGATTAACAGTGCCTGTGTCAAACACCAAACACCATTGGTATCCGGAGCCGCGATAAGATTTGAAGGCCAAGTGTCGGTTTTTACACCGGGATTACATGACAGTCCGTGTTATAACTGTTTGTACTCGGACACGGGGGAAGAGATGCAGAATTGCGCAACCAACGGCGTTATTGCGCCAATTACCGGCATTATTGGCTGCATTCAAGCACTTGAGGCAATTAAGTTAATTACCGGCGCCGGCGAAACGCTAACCGGGCGATTATTATTACTAGATGGTTTAACGATGGAATGGAACAGCATGAAATTAAGAAAAAACCCGAACTGCCCTACTTGCGGAAAATTGATTAATCATAATCTTTGCTAGTTGCTAACAAGCGTACAAGCGTATGACCGATTTTCAGATGTTGTTCTTGATAGCTTTTGCAAAATGGGAGACTTAACCGTATTATTTCAGGAGATTATGACTTAGCGCCCTTCGACGCCATAGAAGGTAAGATACTGGTTGAAACTGTGTGTCTAGCCGAAACCGAGCGGACCGTCCTTGGGATTATGGGAGTTGTAACTGCGCTCGAAGACCAGATCCAAGCCGCCCCGGCCCGGAATATGAATATCCCGTTCGTTGTGATAGAAATTACCGGTGACCAGGTTGACCGGATCTCCGATATAGACTTGGTTCCAGTTGTATCCGGTCGCCGCCGTCGTGGAGTTTTGCGGAATGCCTTGGTCGGCGATTTGGGTGTTGACTAGACTGGGCGTGATGGCGGTACTGAGATAGCCGCTGTTGAGGTTGGCGTTGTATTGGACGGTGGGTTGGCTGGGGCGTACGGTGTAGCCGCCGGCCCAGGCCAAGCCTGCCGGATCGAGCAGCCGGAGCCAGATCAGCGCGATCAGTCCGATAGCGCCCCCCTGTGTCAGGGTCATCGGCGGGAACATCGAGCGGTTCCGGGGCGGTTCTCATGCCCGAACTGAGGTAGGCTTGGGGAGGGTATCCGGTGCAGAGTGGTCATGGGCGGTAGTTTAGCCGGTGATGGGGGGGTTGGCGGCAAGCGGGGCTTGAACGAGGGAATTTTGTTGTATCGCGCAGGGTTAAAGGGTTATGTGTGGCGTTACACCGTTTATAGTTAGGACGAGGTTCTTCAGGATCTGACGAACGGCGGCACTGGCTGAATAATTTGAATTTGATCTCAGTTGTTTGAATTATGCTTGGTTTGCATCAAGTATAGACTTGACCCCGTTGTCGTGACCTCATTGTTTTGATGCCGCCGCTGTGGCTTTTTTTTGGTGAGCAGGCCATCTTGTTGCCATTGATAGTGGATGACCTCGCCCTTGCCGTCAGTGCTTTCGATAAGGTTTATCTTTACTGAAGAGCCTTGTCTAACTCATTGAGCAATCTTTTTGCTTTAGCTTTGATAACATCATCCACTGATACCTCTGCTAGAAACTGACCGATATACCAACGCAAAGACATGAATATTTCTGTACCAGTTGCACCTTCATCCATTGCTCTTTGAAGCGACTCTCCATAATACTTTAAACCCACATTTTCAAGCATTGATATCAATTCTTCGGCTTCCTGATAATGATCGTACGACATTACTGAAGCCCCCCGTAATTAAATGCACGCATCTGTACACCAGATTCGGGGACTACAACTTCAATACCTCCCCCTTTATTAGCTCCTACAGCTGGGGCAGGTCGAGTCACAAATGGTGTTCCGGGTTTTAAAGTAGCGGTTTCAATGAAGTTGGCATTTTTAATGTTTGATGCAGGAATACCATAACGTTGTGCATAACCAGCACTTAGTGGATTTTCTAGCGACCAGAACTGGGCTTCAGCGGCTTGGCTTTTACCTGTTGTTCCAATGCGATAAAGAGTTGCACCATTTTCCACAGCTTTCACCGATAACTAGCAAGCTCATTCTTAACGTCTTCTATTAAAGAGAAAAAATCACTAATAAGAAATTTCATTTTAGGTTGCTTCTCCAAAACACGCTGCTCATGGAAAAACTCTATTTCCATATTCTCTTTTCCTTTATCCTGACTAATTTGACACAGAATCTGGCCTTCAAATGAAACTTCCGCTGTCATATATTCGTATTGCTCATCGCTGAAAAAGTCTACGCTAAATTTCGATTTCATACTTACTTCCTTGGGTCGAGGAAACCTGAGAGTTTTCCATCACTGTTAAACCGTATACCCCGACCATCAGGCGCACGTACTTCTAATCCTCCACGACTTAAATTGGTAACCGATGAATTGGAATTACCTAATATGTCATCGACAATTTGTTGGGCAGCTTTATTTTGTTCTGCGATACCTCCTTTTAATTTAGGAAATGTTCCGGTTCCCCTTTGCCCTGTAGCATGTTTAGCTAATGCTCGCGCAGCAGCAGTTAGCCCTTCTTTATTAATTGTTTGGTTTGCTACTGACGAAAGGTCATCAATGCTTCGACCAAGCTGCTTCAATGCACTGTTTGCAACACCCCCAATCCCCCCAACCGGCATCTCCCCCGAAGCCGTCATGCCCAGATTGAACGAAGTCAATGCGGCGGCTGTAGTTGCCGCCGGAAGGACGGTTGCAAGCCCTGCACCACCGCCTAACGCAGAACCGACCGCAAAGCTCTGTAACGATGGATTGGAGCAAACGGCATTGCCGAACGCGCCGGCTGTTGTTTGAAATTCGCTGACCAAGCTCGAGAACGTCGTCGGCGGGGTACTATAATAACTCTGCTGCTGGGAAGCAAGCGTATTGTATTCGCGCGGGATGACGCTGGTGCCGTAGGGGTCGGAGTAGTTGACCGGGCTGTTGACGGCGTAGGCGTAGCGGTTGATGCCGTCGATGAAGCCTTTGGGGTCGGGCTGGGTAAATCTGCCGGTGTGGGGTTGGTAGTACCGTGCCCGGTAGTAGATGAGGCCGGCGCTGTTGGGTTC
>JAHJSQ010000049.1 GCA_018830325.1 Gammaproteobacteria bacterium | reverse complement strand
TATACCTTTCGCACTTCAAATTTCGGCAGTGCCTGAGGAGGCGCCAGGGTGTGCGGCCCCTCACCTAACGCTAGGTGAGGGGCCAGCATGGAGCTGGCATAGAGCCTACAGGGATGTATTCACGGCGTCCTTTGACGGACAACCTGGTGCCGAATTTTGATCTGCGATGGGTATAACCGCATAAAAACGACCTAGCGATAAAGAAAAGGGCCGCTTTAATACTTTGTCAACAACACTGCCCCAGCAGCGCCTCCTGCTTTTATGCTGCCAATGTTTCTACGATATTACCCCGACGCTGTAATACGGTAATGCCTTGTTCTAAAGCCATTCGCTTAACATCTTCTTCCACGGCAAAACTCGCTAATGCTAAATGAATTTTGTAGTCCCGGTATTCAGGAAATAATTTTATAAAATTAGCTCGTTTACGGCCTAATAAACACGCTATATCTTTAGGATGTAAGCGATATTTAACTTCCACAATAAATACGTCTTTACCATTGACCAGCAATAAGTCGTATTCTTCTTCAATATCGCCTTTGCTTCGCGTGACATTCTTCTCAATAAAATCAAACTGAATACCGTTGAGTTCCAGCTTGTGCTTTAGCGAATTATAATAAAACTCTTCGGCAACTTTGCCTTGATTATTGCCGACTCCCCCATACATATCGGCCAGTTTGCTCAATTTAGCATCTGTTTTTGCCAACAGCGCATCTGTCTTAGCCAGCTGCGCATCCGTCTTAGCCAGCTGAGCATCCGTTTTGGCTTGGGACAGCGCTAAATTAGCAACAATTTCCCGCAATTCATCATCGGTCATAGCTACTTACCAAAAAAATTTCATTCATTATATACCTTTCGCACTTCCAATTTCGGCGAAGCTTTAGAAGGCGCCGGGGAGCTCTGTCGCTCACCTAACGCTAGGTGGGCGACTGGCATGGAGCTGGCATAGAGCCTACATAGATGTATTCACCCAGCACCTAAATTCCATAGCCCATTGGCCATGGTTAATTGCCTTGGATAATTTAGGGCTGGGTTCATGTCGTCCTTTGACGGGCACCCCGGTGGCGAATTTTGATCTACCATAGGCATAAAGTAAGGGCGCACCTGTTACGGAGGATCAGTTAGGCATTTTTTTCACTTACCCCAATTATCTAAACACATAAACACCTGTTCCGGTTTTCAATTTAATGATTGTAAATTAAAGCCCCCCTTTCTTCTAACCAGGACCTTTTATGCTTTTGTACCGAAACAATGAATCGTAAAGTTTTTGTCATACTTGCTACCGTATCCGCTATAAACCCAGAATAGCTCAAACCATCTACGGAAATCGACTACAGTTTCAAACCAGTATTCGCCATAATTAGGGTCAAAAAAACATACGTCTTGGGCAACCCAGGCAGCTGTTGCATGAGCCCCACCTGCACTGGAAAAACTTAACTGCTTATACATCGCGCCTCCCATCTTGTAATCAGGAGCCAACACAGCAGCAATTTCTCGTCCACGACCAAGACTTGTGCCACTGGTTAATGCTTGCTGGTTGGTTGAAAGACTTCCGCCTGTCGCAGTAGTACGTGGAACTACACCTGCCTTAGCCAATTGCTTTCGCATAAATTCAACTTTGGATAGACCTGAAATCTCTCGAGTAGGAACATCACCGTGGTCGAGTCTACTGCTATAAGAACCATGTAGATCGCAAATAAACCCGGCAACCTCAACATCGACATCACCATTTGGGCCAAATAGCCATCCCCAAAAGTCCTCGTCATTAGCATGGAACGCAATCCAAAACATACATAGAGCCTTACAGACACCGCTCCATTTTACGCCCGGTGATTTCATCCGCAGATGGTAAATCGACCCTACACCTTTGTTTTTTTCATCGCTTCCCTGACTGAATTTTTTGGTACATGCGCCACCATGAGTTAGTGCAACAGCATGAATTCGTTGATGTTTAAACGGCATATCAATTTCCCAATCAATAGCCTGAGCATAGGGTAATACAGAAGTTCTAGCCATTTTTTTTCCTCATGAGTTGTTTGACATTTGCGGTTATTAAAAAAAGGGAGGGGTAGATATCAAATTTAAGGCCCGATCTCCGAGCAACTAAATTTCCCAAGCTCCTGCTCTTGCTGTTATACGCATTTCTTTGAGATACTTTGTTGGTCATCCTGCGCGAAAATTACGTAATCGTTGGAACTCCGAAGTGTACGCCGTGCGCACCATGGATACCCCTCCAATATTAATCAATGGCTACCTTACCTCCAGTATCCATGCAGTCGTCTTTTTGAAAGAGGGAGACTGAATTTTTACTTAGGAATGCTTTATATCAGTATAAAAACAAGCTTTGTATCGCTGTTTGAACGTGAAGCGGGAAAACTAAGGCGAATGCCGTTTCATTAACTATAGGCATTGTAAAACTGCTTTGCGGTTCGACCGCTTTTCGATGCCCTGAGCTTGGCAAACTCTAGGGCTTCTTGATGCAATTGTTCGCGGTCGCCGTCATAACCGGTAAACAAACTATCGACGATTTCCAGAAAGGTTTCGGTATGCGGCGGGTAAAAGGACAGCCACAAGCCGAAGCGGTCGGAGAGCGATATTTTTTGTTCGACCGCATCGGAATAATGAACTTCGCCGTCGACCAAGCGGGTGTTGAGATTGTCGCGCATCTGTTCCGGCATCAAATGGCGCCGGTTCGATGTGGCATAGAGTAATACATTTTCCGGCGGCAATTCGATGGAACCTTCCATGACGCTCTTCAATGCGGTATACAAGCCGTTATCGGCTTCGAAGGAAAGGTCGTCGCAATAGACGATGAAACGCTGTTCTTGCTCGCGAATGTCGTCGACGATTTCGGGCAGATCGATCAAATCTTGTTTGTCCACTTCAATGACCCGCAGACCCCGATCCTTGTATTCATTGAGCAAGGCCTTGATCAACGACGATTTACCGGTACCTCGCGCGCCCCAAAGCAAGGCGTTATTGGCTGGCTTTCCGGCTAAAAAGCGCTCGGTATTGTCGATCAAGCATTGCTTTTGCCGATCGATACCGAGTAAATCATCGAGCCGAATCGTATCCAGTTTTTTGACCGGTCGCAAACATTCTTTCCGCCGCCGCCAAATGGCGGCGTAAGTTTGATTCCAATCGATCATGACAGCTCCTCCTTCGATTAGAGCTTAGGGTTTGGTCGTAAATTACTTCCCAATTTTAGGAAGGATTCGGTTGCTCGATTGGCAGGTGTCGGCGGCACGGAAAGCCGCCGTCAAGCCTACACGGACGTATTCACGGCGTCCTTCCAAGCGAGTTACCGAACCCTCAACAAAGCCCATAGTTCCAAGACGTTATTTATCACGAAATCCTTAATTCGCCGGTTGACAAAGCAATTCCAAACGCACCTTGCGCTCGCTGATGTGCTGGGTCAATTGCCTGGCCAAGTCGCCGAGCGGGTCTTCACCGCTCACTTCGGCTTCGCCGACCGTGTTCATCAATTCGTATAATTCCGTTTGCTTTTGTTCGCTGAGTTCCTGTTCGGCTTCGGACAAACGCCTGCGTAATTGTGCGATACGGCGAATCACTTTGACCAAGCGCGCGCCGGTATCGCTACCTTCGACGGCTTCCGAATCTTCGCCGAAATCGATAATCAATTGTTCGATTTCCGCCAAAGCACCAGCCTCGTAGGCACGATTGACGCGAGCCATCATGATTGTGCGACGTTCGCGTTCGATCTCGTTGGTGGCGCGGTCGGGGTGCATCAGCTTAGTCGCTTTACGGTAGGCTTGTTTAATTTCCGACGTAATTTTGGCCGGCGGCACCTGGTTTTCGGTTAAACCGGCTTCTTCGGCCGATCGCCTCGCCTGCTTCTCGGCATCCTGGGCCCACGCTTGCAACTCGATATTGTCGGGGTAGCGCTCTGCCTCTTCCGATGCAATTCGGGCATCCAACTCATCCATTTCGACATACAAATACCCCACCAGACGGTAGTAGCGGTAATGAAACTGCGACATTTCAGTTTTTAACGTTTCCAACGCCAACTCAGAGGATGCAACCTGCTCCTCGAGCTCTGCTTCTTCGGTCTCCAAACGCTTGAGTTCTTGTTCTTCCGGTAGCATTATCGATTTTTCCAATTGATACCGAATTTCGACAGAAATTCTTGCGTTTTCACATGCCCACGACCGGCAATCTTGCGATACCAATACAAGGCTTGCTGATCGACGGTTTCAACCGCCGGACCGTTCGGATAAACTCGATGCAGCATATCTTGCGCTCTCGGCGCACCTTGCTCGGCGGCTTGTCGATACCAAAACACGGCTTTTTCATAATTTTGCGCCACGCCAAAGCCGGACCAATACAATTCGCCTATAAAATCTTGCGCATAAGGATGACCTTGCTCGGCCGCTTTTCGATACCAAAACGCTGCTTGCTCGCCATCTTGCGCCACACCGACACCGAACTCATAGAGCGCCCCCAGTTCGATTTGCGCATAAGCGTAGCCTTGCTCGGCGGCGCGACGGTACCAGAATGCGGCTTGCACTGGGTCTTGCTCGACCCCGTAACCGCATTCGTAATTCAAACCAAGGTTGCATTGCGCTCCGGCATAGCCTTGATCGGCCGCCTTTCGGTACCAAAAAACGGCCTGAATTGCATCCTGCTTGACACCTAATCCGTATTCTATTTTTAAACCCAAATTATATTGAGCGCAGGCCAGACCTGCTTCGGCAGCCTTGCGGCAACATGACAATGCCTGAACCGGATTCTGTTCAATGCCAAAACCATTACCGTACATTTCTGACAGATCCATCCAAATTTCCGGATCGGCAAGCGCTTGATGAGCCGTACACCAGTTGAACGCCATGCGCATATAATATTCGGCTTTTTCGGCATTTCGAGGAATCCCTTGTCCGCCCAAATACATTCTCGCAAGCGGTAAATAGGCCTTGCCGTAACCTTGATCGGCTAATTCTTGGAACGTCGAGAAATCTTGTTTCAGCTGCTGCCTCATCGAAAACAAGGGCCGCAGCGATTCGCTTTCATTGCCGTTTATGACTTTAGCCGTCGCATCGCAGTTAAATCGGATTTCATTGCCATCATCGGTAATGCGATTATAACTATCGCGAGCTAAGCGGTAACGCTCGTCCATATTGACCTCAGGCTCATTGGCTTGAGAATTACGGATGGCCTCCAATCCGCGCCCGACCATGCTTGTCGATGACGAAAAAGGGGAAGAGAGACTACGCTGCACGCTGACAGAGGGCAATCGTTCAGCCATGTCTATTTCCTCGGTAATGCTTCATGATTAGAAAACTTGAGTCGTTTCGTAAAATAGGCGGTGTCGGCGTGCTCCGAGCTTAGTAATTGTTTCAAAATAATTACCCCGTTTTATCGGCCAGTATCAGGTAACGCTTCCAGAAGACGCCGTGAATATATCCCTATAGGCTTGGGCGTGGCGTCCATGCCGCGCACACTTCTTCCAGCGTTACCTGATACTAGCCAAATCGGGATATAAATTTTGGACACTTACTTAAAATGGACAATCAATTAAACTTTAGCAATTTCAAAGATTCTGCAACCCCAGTCTCTCGCCCCGGTAACTGCCGTCCAATACATTGGCCCACCAGGCTTTATTATCGAGATACCATTGCACGGTTTTTCGCAGACCGGTTTCGAAGGTTTCTTGCGGCTCCCAACCCAATTCGCGTTTGATTTTACAGGCATCGATCGCATAACGCAGATCATGTCCGGGACGATCTTGAACGAATTGCATTAAATTTCTATGCGGCCTGAAATTCGAAACAGGCATTAATTCGTCGAGCACGGCGCAAATCGTTTCGACGACTTCCAAGTTGGTTTTTTCATTGTTGCCGCCGATATTGTATACCTCTCCGATACGGCCTTTTTCGAGCACGGTCTCGATCGCGCGGCAATGATCCTCGACATACAGCCAGTCGCGCACATTCAATCCGGCCCCGTAAATCGGCAATGACTTTCCGCTAAGCGCGTTCAAGATCATCAACGGAATCAGTTTTTCCGGAAATTGATAAGGTCCGTAGTTATTCGAACAATTGGTCGTCAATACCGGAAAATCGTATGTGTGATGATAGGCTCTGACCAAGTGGTCGGACGCAGCCTTCGACGCCGAATACGGCGAATTTGGTTGATATGGCGTTTGCTCGGTAAATTTGCCTTCCGCGCCGAGCGACCCGTAAACTTCATCGGTCGAGACATGGAGAAACCGAAAATTTTGCCGGTCTTCGCTATCGAGTTGCCGCCAATAATTCTTGGCCGATTCAAGCAAGCCATAAGTGCCGACCACATTGGTCTGAATAAACGCACCGGGGCTGTCGATAGATCGATCGACATGGCTTTCGGCCGCGAAATTGACGATGGCATCGGGTTGATAACGCGCCAACAAATAATCGACCAGGCTTTTGTCGCCGATCGACCCGAGTACGAAACGGTGATTGTCGTTACCGTCCAAATCCGCCAGGGTTTCCAAATTACCGGCGTAGGTCAAGGCATCCAGATTGATGACTTTGCTAGCGCCTTTTCCCACTAAGCTGCGGACGAAATTGCCGCCGATGAAACCGGCACCGCCGGTTACCAAAATTGTTTTGTGTTGCATTAGGCGCCCCCTCCTTTTCGAGTCATCATGCCTTTCGATGGGTTATAACCCAGTATGGCCGCCGTCATGAAGATGACAAAGGCCGATAGTGTGTAGATAAAAGCCTCTTGATTGAATTGGTTATACAACGCAAAACGAATCAATTCCACCGCTTGCGAAAACGGATTGTACCGAGCGATATCATGCAGCAATTCGCTGGACTCCTTGATTTTCCAAAGCGGATACAACGCAGTCGACATGAAAAACATCGGAAAAATGACGAAATTCATCACGCCGGCAAAGTTTTCCAATTGTTTGATGAACGACGACAGCAATAAGCCCAATGCGCCAAGCATCATTCCGGACAACAACAAGGCCGGCAATACCCACAGATAGCCTTCAAGCGGCGCCTCGATCTCATACAGCCAGGCAACGCCGAGAAAGACATAGACTTGCAAGACCGAAACGGCGGTTCCGGCAATCAGCTTACAAAACAGCAAAAACCAACGCGGCAGCGGCGCGACCATCAGAATCCGCATGCTGCCCATTTCGCGGTCGTAAACCATCGACAACGAACTTTGCATGCCGTTGAATAATTGAATCATGCCGATCAGACCGGGCGTAATGTAGACTTCGTAAAGAATGTAGGTTTCGTAGGGAGGCGCAATAGCGATGCCGAGCGCCGCGCGAAATCCCGCCGCGAACACGAACAACCAAAGCAAGGGCCGAACCAGGGCGGAAATAAAACGTTCGCGCTGCTTGACGAAGCGCAGCAATTCGCGGCCGATAATGCCCCACATCGCCCGCCAATAATGCAATATTCTCATGCTCGTCCTCCTTGAGTCAGTGCAAAAAACGCCTCGTCGATCGACTCTTTGCCGGTCTGTTGTAAAACTTTGGGAATCGCGCCGTTCGCCTTGACTTGGCCTTGATGCAACACGACCAAATGATCGTCCGGATAAATTTCGTCGATAAGATGCGTCGCCCACAGCACCGATAATTGTCCGTCCTTAACCAATTGATGAACGTGTTCGACGATCGCCTTGCGGCTCGGCACATCGAGCCCGACCGTCGGTTCGTCAAGCAACAGCAGCGACGGTTTATGCAACAACGCCCGGGCAATTTCGACACGCCGCCGGTGCCCGCCGTTGAGTTGGCGTATTTTTTCGAAACGGCGATCGTACATATCGAATCGCTCCAGCTCTTCCTGTATACGCTGTTTCGCCACTTTACGCCTCATGCCATGCAGGGCTGTGTGGTAACGCAAATTCTGCATCACCGTCAGGTCCATATCGAGCGTGGTTTGCTGAAAAACCACGCCCAACATCGCCAAGGCCTTGCGCGTTTGTTTCTTGACATCGAAGCCGGATAATTCGATGCGCCCGGAACGCGTATCGTAAAGCCTTGTAATTAACGCAAACAAGGTACTTTTTCCGGCGCCGTTCGGTCCGAGCAGAATCGTACATTCACCGGGATTTATCGAAAAGCCGACCTTATCCAGCGCTTTCTTGCCGCTGTAGGAAAAACTTAAATCTTCGACGGACAGCGCGATCGAATTCATGGCTTCGCGACCACTCCCCAGGGATAACGCCCTACTCCGACCGATTTGGTGACTTTATGGCTAGCCAAGTCGATGATCGAAATATCATTGCTGACGCCATTGGTCGTATAAAGCCGTTTTTGATCGGGCGAGAACGCCAGATTCCAGACTCTTTCTCCAACCAGTAGAAATTTTTCGACCTCGTAAGTCTTGGCGTTGATCACCGCGACCCGGTTCGCCGGCCCCAATGCGACATAGCCCCAACGATTGTCCTTGTCGATCGCAACGCCGACCGGCTGAATCTTATCGAAAGTCACTCCCGGAACTTCCAGTTTAATATTCTTGATGATTTGTCGAGTCTCTGCATCCAGTATCGTCAAGGTCCCGGCCATTTCGGATGTCGCCCAAACGAATTTGCTGTCTGCGGTAAAACTCAACGCCCGAGGGCGCGGGTCGACTAGCGTGTTATCGACGATAGCAAGGCTCTCGGTATCGATCCAGTGCAGCATATTGGTCGTTTCCGAGGCGCTGATAACCCAGCGACCGTTGGGACTGGCCGCGATGCCTTCCGGCTCTACGCCGACCTTGATTTCCTTGATCGCCTTGCGTTCTTGCACATCGATCACGGTAACTTGACTGTCGTCCTCGTTCGATACAAACATAAGGCTGCCGTCGGGACTGACCGCAAAGGTTTCGGGATCTTCGCCGGACGGCAATCGTCCGACTTCCTCAAGGGTTTCGGCATCGATGATTTTAATCGTATCATCGTCGCTGGTCGCTATGTATAGGAACTTATTATCGGGGCTGATGGCAATACCGCGAGGCCTTTGCCCGACCGGCACCGTTTTGGTTAATTTTCCGGCAATCGGATCGACGACGGCCAAGGCATTGTCTTTTTCCAGTGTGACATAAACCGTTTCGGCTTGAGCCGTAACGGCAGCGCATAGCGCCAGAGTCCATAAAATATTTTTCATAGTGTCTACCTTTTACTTACATTTGGTTTCGGGTTGATCATAACCCAGCGTATCCAATTCGGTTTTCGGGTGTAAAAACCCTTCGATCGGGGCAACCGCGACCAAGGAACGTGGCGCCGCGAGTAACAGTGGCTGTCTCAGCTGACCGTTCCAAATCCGGAACGACAATGGCCTGCCTTTATAGCCTTGCAACGTGAGTTTATCGCTCAACAAATAAGGCTTAATATCGTTTAGTTGGCTCGATTGGGTCCGGGTCGCGGCCTCGCCGACGGCACGAATCGCTAGATAAGCGCCGTAATCCGCCTCTTCCATCCAGCGGCCCTTTTGTTCTTTGAAACGGTTTTGAATTTGCACCGCGCCCCATTGTTCATGCGTTCGATGCCATGAAGTCGCGATCAAGCCTTGCGTTCCGACAACCGGTCTCGGAATCCAGGTCCGGTAATCGAGATATTCGCCGAACAAGCCTTGTTCGTCGGCAACGATCAATATATCGTAGTCAACGCCCTGCGTGAACACCGGCACATCCGATTGAGCGGTTCGTCGTGCGTCATAGGTATGATCCCAGGCTTTCTCGGCGACAATTTTCATGCCGAAACGCTTCGCCGATCGCTTGATCGCGGCGGCGAATAATTTATCTTCATCGCTCGCACCGGTCACCAAAAACCACTTGGTCCAGCGCTTTTTCAACAGATATTGAGCCAAAGCATCGGCACGCATCGCGCGGCTCGGCAAGATATGCAGTACATCAGCGCCGCAACGCTGCCGCAGACTGTCGTCCGTCGTTCCCGTATCGAAAATCAAGGTTTGCTCCGGCTGATTCGCATCGATAATTTTCAGCAAATCATCGACCGGCAAATTGGCGACAACAAAGGAGAATTTCCCGGCTATCTTGTCGTTAAATTCCTGGGCGACATCGCCGTCGATCGGCACGATAATCTTGTTCAGTTTATACAATTGACCGGTAAACTGCCCCGTAGTGTTGTTATCGTCGATCGCCAGCTCGGCGCCGAGTTCGCCCTTGTCTTTAATAAACGGATCAAGATTCGACAAGGCCGGCGGGGCTATTTTTTCTTGGGTAAAGTAAACAATTTCGATTTCCTGTTTTTGTTCCGCTTGCGCAACAAAAACAGTCAACGACAGCATACTAATACCTAACAATAAAGATCGGACGATCATTTTTCCTACTCCATTCATTTGCTGTGGCTGAAATAAAGATAAAGAAAGCAAAATGAAGACTATACAGAACCAATCCATTCAACATTCTCTGTTTAACTTAACCCAGCTTTAACATTTACCGAGCATAATCTTTTGAATATTATGATAAAAGTAATGATACGGCACTGCAAAGCTATTTTTGGAATGCTTTTTAATTCTTAAATTTCAACAATATAGACCGTATGCAATACATTTGTTAAGGTTGGGTTAACAATTTCTTAGCGCTTAAGGTATTGCTCAATCAAGCATTATAAACATAACTGCGCAGGGTTTCCTTATGCATCAACACCGCCAATAATAAACTAACCACTATATACAAGCGAAAACACACTATAATTTAAAAATAGCGCCACATTATTCGATAACCCAATATTACCTCTGATTTCGTAATCTCCATGGCCGACATCAATCCCCCTTCAGAAAATCATCGCGATATTTTCGATTTAGATACCGATGATACGATTCAAGATAATGGCCGTAGATCGGTTCGCTATGTCAGAAACGATATTAAAGTCGTGTTGATTACTAAAAACCTTCTCGGGCTCGATAAAAAAATACAGGCCCAACTTCAAGACATCAGCAGTAAAGGGTTACGCGTGAGCGCCAAAGAAAAACTGAGCATTAATAAAAAAATTACTGTGGCGCTTAAATTCAAAGACGGCAGACGATTTAATATGAAAGCCAAAGTCGTCCGCCAATCCAGCAGCAATAAGTTTGACTACGGTATCAAGTTCGAAGAACGACAAAACGATCTTGGTGATCATTTACTTGAAACTCAAACGGATTTACTGCTTAAATGAACGATCAAAGGAAATTATTGCCAAATTAATAGCTAGGCATTGCCATTCCTGCCACAGAATTCTGGCAATCCCTAGCTGAATGACGCGCTTTTCCTTGAACTGGCGTTTATTGCCGGAAACCTTTACATCTTGAGCAACCCGATACCGGCAATTTGATGCCATATCGGTACCAATGAATACTTTGTTAGTCAGGAATCTTTTCGAATGAGGAATCCAAAATGGAAATCCAAGCCATAACACCACGCATCGACAATACTGTACCGAACGATACCACTCAGCCGGAGCTAAATCGCAGACTGACTGAAGAGCAAAAGCAAGACGTCGCCGCACCAAGAGCGCCAATTGTCAGCGACGAACAAAATCTCGAATTATCGGATAACGCACTGCAACTTTCCGAATCGTTTCGTAACCGTGAAGCGCAAAACGTCAATACAGCCCCTCCCGTCACCGAACCGGAACAGGCCAACGAGATTGCCAGACAAACCGCCAACTTGATTAATCAATTCCCAGTGGAAAGTCTAGCCGCTCAGAGCAACCTGACATCGACCGTCGTGAAAGGACTGCTTGGCTAAATGATGCCTTCGCCACTCCTAAGCGAAATTTATATCTATCCGGTTAAATCATTGGCGGGTATCGCGGTCGACCGCTGGCCTGTGACTGAAAAAGGTCTGCGCTATGATAGGCAATGGATGTTGGTTGATAAAAACAGAAAATTTTTATCCCAACGACGCCTGCCTAAAATGGCATTGATTCGCACCGCTTTAACCGAAAGTTGTCTGACTCTTTCGGCGCCGGGTTTGGACGATTTGGTGCTACCGCTGGAGGCAACAAACGGTGAATCGCTCGAATGCGAAATATGGCATGACCGCTGCCTAGCGCACGAGGTTTCAACACAAGCAAACCGATGGCTCAGTGCTTTTTTACATATCGACTGTAAATTGGTCTACCAAGCGGAAAAAACGATTCGCCCGGTTGATCCGAATTACGCACGGCCCGACGACAAAGTTTATTTTTCGGACGGCTTTCCATTCTTGATTCTTTCGGAAAGCTCTCTGGCCTCACTCAACCGCGCCATGAATCTGAATTATCCAATGGCCCGTTTTAGGCCTAATTTGGTCCTTTCAGGCTGCGATAGCTACGCCGAAGACAACTGGCGAACGATAAGCATCGGCGAAATCAGCTTCAGATTACCTAAACCCTGCGCGCGCTGCTCGGTACCGACCATCGATCCGGAAACGGCAGAATCCGGACAAGAGCCGCTGCTCACACTAAGCAGAATCCGCAAATGGAATCAAAAAGTTTATTTCGGACAAAATGCCTTGCATGACAATACCGGGACATTAAACATCGGCGATCAAGTGAGCATCTATAAAACCGGACCTAAACAACCCCCGATAGTCTAAAACTAAATATTGATGCAGCCATGATCACGCTCAATAGAATGGCAAAACTATTAAAATTAAGACGTCGCGTTTTACTGAAACTTCCTAAGCCTACTTAAAAGTTTTTTAGTCCTTATCTCAAAAGTACGATGCAAAAAATTTTCCTGATCCTGGGCATTCCCTTATTGAGTATCGGCTTTTGGCTTAGCGAAGAATTTAAAGGCATCGCGGCCGGCGTTGCTATTTTTTTGTTCGGCATGATGTCGCTCGAACAAGGCTTCAAGGCATTTACCGGCGGCACGCTAGAACGCATTCTGCAAAAAACCACCGATACGCGACTCAAAAGCTTGACCTTCGGCATCGTCGCCACAACCTTGATGCAATCGAGCTCGCTGGTTTCGATCATCACGATATCCTTTCTAAGCGCCGGTTTGCTCGATTTGGCCACGGGCATCGGAATAATCTTCGGTGCAAACCTCGGCACTTCGACCGGTGCCTGGCTAATTGCCGGTTTCGGGCTTAAAGTCGATATCGCCGCATACGCGCTGCCTATACTGGTTTTCGGTATATTATTTATTTTTCAAGCCCGGAAAAAAGTCAAGGGCATAGGTTTCATTCTGACCGGACTCGGCTTTCTGTTTCTGGGCATCGACTATATGAAGGATAATTTCGAGCGCATCAAGGAAACCATCGATCTAGTCGAATTCGCGATGCCGGGCATCAAGGGCTTGTTAGTTTATACGGCGGTCGGCGTTGCCGCCACGGTCGTCATGCAATCGAGCCATGCTACGATGGTCTTGATTATCACGGCGCTAGCGGCACAACAAATCACTTATGAGAATGCCTTAGCATTGGCGGTCGGCTCTAACATCGGCACGACCATCACGGCCATTATCGGCGCACTCGGCGCCAATATCGACGGCAAACGTTTAGCCTGGGCGCATTTAATTTTCAATTTTTTGACCGGCATCGTCACGCTTATATTTATTCCTTATTTTGTCGTGTCCGTGGATTGGCTTAGCGATAAGATCGGAATAAACCCCAGCGACTACACATTAAAACTCGCCATCTTTCATACCTTATTCAATTTTGCGGGAATCGCGCTATTATTCCCGTTTATCGGATACATGGTCGAGTTTTTACAACGCTTCATCAAGGAAAGAAAAATCAGTATTTTCATGCCGAAATATTTAAATAGCTCGGCGGTCGAATTTCCTGAAACCATGAACGAATCGATACGACTGGAGACGCTGCATCTATACGACAATGCCGTTTATGTCATTCTAAGAACTTTCGGATTAAACCGCCGGGATCTTCAGGATAATGAACAATTACTTCAAACATTGATGAAGCAAGAAAATCCGGCCGAATACGATATCGAAAATGCCTACGAAAAACGCATTAAAGGTATTTATAGTGCCATTATCGCCTTCATCAGTCGCGCTTCTTTTTCGCCGGAACATAAACCCACTGCAAAACTTTATTGGCTGCGCGATGCGAATCGGCATATCGTTGAAGCGATCAAAGATACCAAGCATTTGCAAAACAACTGGCTACATTTCGCGACTTCGCGTTACCGCTACGCCCGCGATGAATATCAAAAAATCGCTTATCAAATCGCATTATTGATTAAGCAAATCGATGAATTCATGAAAAACATCGAGGCCAATGAACTCCCTTTCGTTTCGCTCGACGCACTCAAGGCTAAGATCGAGGACGACGACCAACAGATCACACGTAGCATCGAGACATTGATTCGCGAAAATAAAATCACCGCCGAAACCGGCTCGTCGTTGATCAATGACAGCGCTTACATGTTCAGTATCAAAACCAATCTGGTGAAAGCCGTCGAAACCTTGTTTTTGCATAACATGCAACAACTTGAGCCCGAACCTAATCTGGCATTGAATGAAGCGGAAATAAAAACGGTCGTGGAAACAGTCAACCCCTAAGTTAAAGGCACCGGATCATGAAGGCAAAATTTTTAACCCAATTGGAACATTTCTTCGATCCGGAGCATAAAAAAACCAAACACTATGGCAAGGAACTAAAAACCGTTCTCCGCAAACTGAAAAAAAAGGAACGCAAATTGACCGAAGCGCTCGAACAAACCACCGATCAGGAACTGACGAAGTTGTATAAAACCGAATTGGAAATCATCCGGATTCAACGCAAAAAAGGACTGGATATTTTGCAGGCCATTCGCAAGGAACGTCAGAATAACCAATAACTTAGGAAAGATCGAATGGAGTGCAATCGCTGACCGAATAACGCAACTTTAGTCAACATTGCATTATGACGGGCAAAAAAAAGCGGACAGAAACTGTCCGCTTGGGAAACTCTTAAAACCCTTTAGGAGGAAAGCTTGCATAACGCAATTAATCAAGAGTTGTACGCATTATAAAGAGCGTAAAAACCCTTGAAAATATGACCAATTGACGCGCGACAGCTTGTCGCAGCGAGAAAAGCAATGATCTATAACTTTCGTTCTTCAAATTTCGACAGTGCCTAAAAATTTGGTCGTAAATAACTTCCCTTTATTTATGGGGGACTCGGTAACTCGATTGGCAGGTGTCGGCGGCAGGGCAGATTTTTGCTCCTGCAAAATCTGCATTCACTAGCACCTAAATTCCATAGCTCGTTGGCTATGGTTAACTACCTTTGATAATTTAGACGCTGGGTTTACGGCACTCCTCGACAGGCATGCCCCACATCCTGAATAAGGCGAAATTTTTCAAACTGGAAATTGCTGCGGTTGATCAGCTCGCTTTACGAAAATCGGGAATTGAAGTAGTATTGCCCGTCATTTTGTGCCTATTTATTTCGTTAATACTCCTAATTTTAGAAGTATATGGTTTATTTGGTAAGAATGTTCGCCGCAAGGAGCTATCATAAACCTAAATTCGGCAGTTTAACCATGAAAAACATGAAGTTTATTAATTATTTCAACAAATTACCTAATAATTCTCGCTAACCTTTTTGGTGAACGAAAGTTCTATGCAAACATATAACAAGTTATTGAATTAACTCCATGATCTTCATGGTGAATTGTTTTTACTAGGATAAAGCTTTTACGGATCGGGTTATCCATACGCCCTAAATCCCACCCGCCTTCCTTTTCAGATTGCATTTTGCTGATTTAGAAGCCGGATTTCTCGACAGATAGGACCCGAACCTTAAACGAAGCTAATCGATTTTCAGTTCGAAATAAGGAAATTGGCCATTAAGGATTTGGTCGAAAATAACTTCCCTATTTTATGGAGGGTTCGGTAGCTCGATTGGCAGGTGTCGGCGGCAGGGGAAGCCGCCGTCAAGCCTACATGGACGTATTCACCCAGCACCTAAATTCCATAGCCCATTGGCTATGGTTAACTATCTTAGATAATTTAGGTGCAGGGTTCACGGCGCCATGTCAAGCGAGTTATCGAACCCTCAACAAAGCTCATAGTTCCAGGATGTTATTTATCACGAAATCCTAAACGCGATATTTTCAAATCCGAATTCGGCATTACTATTACCCATCACTTATTTGACCGCTCATGTCATCAAACGAAACGCTGCCTTCCAATTTCATTCGCCAGATCATCAATAACGATCTGAAACAAAACAAAAATAACAGCAAAATCGCCACGCGCTTTCCTCCGGAACCGAACGGCTATTTACACATCGGCCATGCCAAATCGATTTGCTTGAATTTCGGCATCGCGGGTGAGTATCAGGGCACCTGCAACCTTCGTTTCGACGATACGAATCCCGAAAAAGAAAGCATCGAATACATGGAAGCGATCGAACGCGACGTGAGTTGGCTAGGCTTTCAATGGCACGAACTGCGCCATGCCTCCGATTATTTCGAAAAGCTTTACGATTACGCCGTTGAGTTGATTCAAAAAGGCTTGGCCTATGTCGATAGCTCGACGCCCGAACAAATGCGTCAGAACCGGGGCACGCTAACCGAACCCGGCAAGGAAAGTCCGGACCGCAACCGATCCATCGAAGAAAACTTGGACTTGTTCACGCGCATGCGCGCAGGCGAATTTGCCGATGGGCAATACGTCTTGCGGGCGAAAATCGACATGGCTTCGCCGAACATCAACATGCGCGACCCGGTCATTTACCGGATTCGCCGCGTGCATCATCATCGCACCGGCGATAAGTGGTGCGTCTATCCGATGTACGACTACACGCATTGCATTTCCGACGCAATCGAAGGCATCACGCATTCGCTGTGTACGCTCGAATTCGAAGACCATCGACCGCTCTATGATTGGGTGCTCGACAACATTACGATAGACTGTCATCCGCAGCAAATCGAATTCGCGCGACTGCAACTCGAATACAGTATCGTAAGTAAGCGTAAACTGAATCAACTGGTTACCGAAAAACATGTCGGCGGCTGGGACGATCCGCGCATGCCGACACTCGCCGGCCTACGCCGCGCGGGCGTGACGCCGGCCGCGATACGCGACTTTTGCGAACGCATCGGCATCACCAAAAAAGATTCGTGGATTGAAATGGCCGTTCTGGAAAACTGTATCCGCGAAGATTTGAATGAAAATGCCCCACGCGCGATGGCGGTGCTACGCCCGTTAAAGCTGATCATCGATAACTATCCGGACGACAAAGTCGAAGCGCTCGAGCTCGGCAATCATCCGCAAAGACCGGAACTCGGAACGCGTAAAGTCGAGTTCAGCAAGGTTTTGTATATCGAACAGGACGATTTCGCCGAAAATCCGCCGCCTAAGTACAAACGCCTAGTCGAAGGCGGCGAAGTTCGTCTACGCGGCGCCTACGTGATCCGTTGCGACCATATCGTAAAAGACGAAAACGGCTCAATCATAGAACTGCATTGCAGTTACGATCCGGACACATTAGGTAAAAACCCGGAAGGTCGTAAAGTCAAGGGCGTGATTCATTGGGTCAGCGAACGCCATTCCGTACCTGCTGAAATACGCTTGTACGATAGGCTATTCAGTCAGCCGAATCCCGATTCGCTCGATAACTTTCTGGACGCTTTGAATCCGGATTCGCTGGAAATCCTAACCGAATCGCGCGTCGAATCGAGCCTTGCCGATGCGCCGCCGGAAAGCCGTTTCCAATTCGAGCGCATGGGTTATTTCTGCCTCGATGCGACAGACAGCACCCCCGACAAGCCGGTCTTCAACCGAACCGTCACGCTACGAGATACTTGGGGAAAATAAACCAGCCGATCAAGCATTGAGATATACCTTTCGTACGTCAATTTACGGTATTGATTTAATGGAGTATTAGGGTTTGGTCGTAAATAACCTCCCTATTTTATGGAGGTTTCGTTTGCTCCTCGGCAATTGCTGAATTACAGGGATGGCATGAATGCAGATTTTGCATAAAGCAAAAATATGCATTCATGCCGACACCCTCGCCAAGCATGCTCCACAACGTTTTTTCACTCAAATAGAAAATTGCCGCATACATAGCCAATTCCCCCCCATCAAACGCAATCCTATCCGAAGCAAATCGAACGCAAGCGCCTGCCTTGCTTTAAAATCGATGCTTCCTAGCCGTAGCCTTTTGCTATACTTACCTCATCATCACACTCCTGACTGTATGACTCGTGGCTTCAATCAAACCACCCTCGGCACCCGTATTCGTCGATGGACGCCTCAATTACTGACTAGTCTAATGCTGCTTGCCGGACTCGGCACTACCGCTTTTTCTTGGCGACACGCAAGCCAAGCAGACTCGGATAATATTCGCACCGCTTTCGAATTATCGGCAAATCAAATTACCCATATTATCGACAACAGAGTCAATACCTATAAAGTCGTCATGAAAGGCGTCAAAGGCTTTTTTGATGGTTCGGACGATGTCACTTTAGAGGAATTCCGCGATTATGTAAGCGCGCTGCAAATTCAAAACAATTTGCCCGGCATTCAGGCAGTGGGGCTGGCGATACCTGTCGCACATGCCGACAAAAGCCGTCATATCGCCAAGATTCGACAACAAAACATACCGAACTACCAGATCAAACCTGATGGCGATCGAGAAAAGTACGCACCCATTATCCGCCTCGAACCCTCGACAGCGGAAAATCGGAAAGCCTTAGGCTTCGATATCTACACCGAGCCCGCCGCACGAGAAGCCTTGCAACGGTCGCGCGACACCGGCGAAGTCATCATTACTTCAAGAATTGTTCTCATACAGGATGCCGATAAAACCGATTCATACGCCTTTGTGATGTATTTACCTATCTACAACAAAAAGGAGAGCCTCGAATCGATAAGAGACCGTCAATCCGCCATTTCGGCCTGGGTCGACGTACCTTTTCGTATCAACGATCTGATGGCCGGATTGCACGAAGAGCTCAATCCGAATATCGAACTCGAAATTCATGACGGAGAACCTCAATCGAATCAAACACTAATGTATCACTCGAATGAATTAGCCACAGATCGGCTATCCGGCGACAGCAGACTGGAAACACGGCGTCAAATCAATATCGCGGGTCGTCAATGGACCTTGGTAATGCGCAGCACTCCGGCTTTCGAAGCCGGCGTCTCTCAACATCACCCTGCATTCATCGCCAAGACAGGTATAACGGTAACGCTGTTACTCGGAATGCTAACTTGGCAACTAGCCAAAGGCCGCACAAGCGCTCAACAGCGCTACCGGCAACTCTTCGATCAATCGGGAGACGGCTTACTACTGATTCGCCAAACCGATCATGGCTTCATCGACGCCAACCCTTCCGCATTAAGGCTATTGGGTTATCGCCATGAAGAACTGTTGGACTTGCAGCTACAAGACATATTGACTCACGATGAATTGCCGAAATCGACTCCCTACGCCGATAAAATCATCTCCGATACGGCGCATGCTGAAGAATGGACTTGTCAGCGTAAGGACGGTTCTAAGTTTACGGTCGAAGCCTGTGTTCACGCTCTTGATGGCCGACATTATTTTGCGATCTTACGCGATTTAACCGAACGCAAAAAAGCCGAACAACAATTACGGCTACATGCACAAGTCTTTGAATACAGTCGCGAAGGCATCATCATTACCGACTCTGAAAACAACATTATTTCGGCTAATCCCACCTATATCGAACTCAGTGGATACACAGCAGAGGAAGCGCTTGGCAAGAATCCTCGTCTGATCTCGTCAGGTTTACAAGATAAGTCATTCTATGAAAACATCTGGCAGGAAATTCATCAACGCGGACACTGGCAAGGCGAAGTTATTAATCGCCGAAAAAACGGCGATCTGTATCCACAGTGGCTCTCAATTTCGGCTATTCGGAACCCGCAAGGCCGAATCATTCATCATATCGGCATCATGAGCGACCTGAGCGAACATAAAGCAGCCGAGGAGCGCATCCGATTTTTGAGCCATTTCGACACATTGACTCAATTACCTAACCGCAGTCTGCTCCGCGATAGAACCGAACTGGCAATAAGCGGCGCCAAAAGAGCGCATGCACGCATTGCATTGATGTTTATCGATCTCGACCGTTTTAAAATTATTAACGATTCGTTAGGTCCCGCTATCGGCGATCGATTGCTGGTTAAAATTGCTGATCGGCTAATCGATCATTTACACCCTAACGATACCTTATGCCGACAGGGCGGCGATGAGTTTATTTTATTACTGCCGAACACTGATACCGAAAGCACAGCCCATGTTGCCCAGACCATTCTACAACTGATCACCCAGCCGTTTATTATCGAAGATCAACGTTTGATCCTGACAGCTAGTATCGGTATTGCCGAATTTCCACAAGACGGCAACAGCTTCGAGCAACTGTCGCAAGCCGCCGACGCCGCCTTATTCCGAGCAAAAGAAACGGGTCGTAACAATTTTCAATTTTTCACTCGTCAATTGCACGAACAAGCCAACCGTTTATTACAAATCGAAAACGAACTGCGTTTGGCTCTTGAGCAAAATGAACTGCGGCTCCATTATCAACCACTGATAGATATAAAAACTTCGAAGATAATTGGTTGCGAAGCACTGGTTCGCTGGCAGCATCCCGAAAAAGGCATGATTCCGCCGGGACAGTTTATCCCTATCGCCGAAGAAAGCGGCTTGATTTTAAAAATAGACGACTGGGTGCTGAAAACCGCAATTCGCCAAGTCGCCGATTGGCAGGCTGAAGGGCTGCCTGTCGTTCCGGTTTCTGTTAATCTATCGGGACTACAATTTCAAAAAGCTTCGCTCTATGAAAAAGTCGCCCAACAATTACAGATGAATCGGCTCGATCCGGCAATGCTGGAACTCGAATTAACCGAGGGTATAGCCATGGATAATTCCGAACGCACGATCAGCCTACTCCGTCAATTTCATCAGCTCGGCATCTCACTTTCGATCGACGATTTCGGAACCGGTTATTCGTCGCTCGCTTATCTCAAACGATTCCAAATAGACAAGCTTAAAATCGACCAATCGTTTGTACGCGAACTGAGCCGCGACCCCGAAGACGAAGCAATCGTCACTGCCATCATTAGCATGGCTAAAAGCCTGGGTTTTAAAACTATCGCCGAAGGTGTTGAAACAAGGGAACAACTGGAGTTTTTACTAAAGAATCAATGCGATCAAATACAAGGCTATTATTTCAGCAAACCGCTACCGGCAAATGAGTTTGCCGAACTATTGCGCGGTAAGGATTTATTTATAGGTCAATCAAGATAAGTCGCTCAAGAATACCCATCGTAGATCAACATTCGGCACTAGCATTTGGAGGCATCTAAACTTAATGTCCGAGAAGTATGACTTTATTGCATTTTCCAACCTGATATAATTAATACTTAAATCTTTCGATAAATTTCTTTAAGATATAAGCCTGCATATATCTGTAAAATCCAATTCCAGCCCTCAATTCCCATCCTAATTTCGGGGTACGTCTAACCTATGTTACGTAAAATACTGATTGCCAACCGCGGCGAAATCGCCGTGCGCATCATTCGCGCCTGCGCCGAAATGGGCATTCGCTCCGTCGCGATCTATTCGGAAGCCGACCGTTTCGCCCTTCATGTTAAAAAAGCCGACGAATCCTATTGTATCGGTAGCGAACCGATGTCCGGTTATCTCAATATTTATGCTTTGGTCAATCTGGCTGCAGCGACCGGCTGCGATGCCATTCACCCGGGCTACGGATTTTTGTCCGAAAATGCCTTATTCGCGAAAGCCTGCAAGGAACGTGGCTTGATCTTTATCGGTCCCGAGGCGGAAGTCATACATCGTATGGGTGATAAAACCGAAGCACGCAAAGCGATGGTTGCAGCCGGCATTCCGGTCACCCCTGGCTCGGAAGGAAATCTCGAATCAGTTGAAGAAGCCTTAGAAGTGGCCGAATCGATTGGTTATCCGATTATGCTGAAAGCGACTTCCGGCGGCGGCGGCCGTGGCATTCGCCGCTGTGATAATGCTGAGGAACTGCAACGTAATTACAGCCGCGTAATCTCAGAGGCGACCAAAGCCTTCGGCAGCGCCGATGTTTTTCTTGAAAAATGCATCGTTAACCCGAAGCATATCGAAGTACAAGTTCTGGCCGATCACCACGGCAATGCGATTCACCTCTACGAGCGCGATTGCTCGATTCAACGCCGCAATCAAAAACTGATCGAAATTGCGCCTTCACCTCAACTCGACGAAGCGCAGCGCCAATACATCGGCGGCTTGGCCGTGATCGCGGCAAAATCGGTCGGCTATACCAATGCCGGCACCGTCGAATTTCTGCTCGACGATAACGACCGATTCTACTTTATGGAAATGAATACGCGCGTTCAGGTCGAACACACGATCACCGAAACCGTGACCGGCGTCGATATCGTCGAGGAGCAAATCCGTATCGCAGCTGGTTTGCCTTTGCGTTTTAAACAACATGAAATCGTTCGTCGCGGTTATGCCATCCAATTTCGCGTCAATGCCGAAGACCCGAAGAACAGTTTTTTACCGAGCTTCGGCAAAATTACGCGTTATTACGCGCCAGGCGGACCGGGTGTACGCACCGACACCGCGATTTACACCGGCTACGAAATTCCGCCGTTTTACGACTCGATGGTCGCAAAAGTCATTGTCAATGCATTAACCTGGGAAGATGCCATTCAGCGCGGCGAACGTGCGCTAAAAGACATGGGCTTATTCGGCATCAAAACGACGATTCCGTATTATCTACAAATCCTGAAACACCCCGAATTCCGCACGGCTTGTTTCAATACCGGCTTTGTCGAAAAACATAGTGAATTAATTAATTATTCGAATAAGCCTCGCCCGGAAGTGCTCGCAAGTGTCATCGCCGCTGCGATGGCTTCACATACCGGCTTGTGATTTCCTGATTCAAAAAACTGACTGCCGACAAGATTCAATAGGATACAAAATGCCAAAAGTTCAAATTACCGATGTGATATTGCGTGACGCCCACCAATCACTGATCGCAACGCGACTGCGTACCGAAGACATGCTCCCAGCATGTGAAATGCTCGACAATATCGGCTACTGGTCTCTTGAATGTTGGGGCGGTGCGACTTTCGACGCATGCCTAAGATTCCTTAAAGAAGATCCGTGGGAACGCCTGAGTCAACTGAAAGCCGCATTACCGAACACGCGCCTGCAAATGCTGCTAAGGGGGCAAAACCTGCTCGGTTACCGCCATTATTCGGACGATGTCGTCAAGACTTTCATCGAAAGGACCGCCGCGAACGGAATGGACGTCTTTCGCATTTTCGATGCGTTAAACGACGTACGCAATCTGCAAACTGCGATAGAAGCCACCAAGGCGACCGGTAAACATACACAGGGGACGCTATGCTACACGACCAGTCCCGCGCATGATGTAAACAGTTTTGTGACATTAGCCAAGGAGCTGTCCTCGATGGGCTGCGACTCGATCGCGATCAAGGATATGGCCGGCTTGCTAACGCCTTACGCAGCTTCGGAACTGGTTAAAGCACTGAAAGATACAATTGATTTACCGTTGCATCTACACACACACGCCACTTCCGGACTCGCCGAAATGTGTCAAATCAAAGCAGTCGAAGCCGGCTGCGAGCACATTGACACCGCATTGTCGTCCTGGTCCGGCGGAACGAGCCATCCACCGACCGAAAGCCTCGTCACGGCTTTGAAAGGCACTGATTACGACACCGGTCTCGACCTCGATAAACTGCAAACGGTCAACAACTACTTCGCCGAAGTGCGCAAGAAATACCGCCGCTTTGAGAGCGAATTCACCGGCATCGACACGCGTGTGCACGTCTTTCAGGTGCCGGGCGGCATGATCTCGAATCTCGCGAACCAATTGCGCGAACGCAATTCATTGGATCGCATCGAGGAAGTTTACAAAGAAATTCCCGAAGTTCGTAAAGATTTGGGCTATCCTCCGCTGGTCACGCCGACATCGCAAATTGTCGGCACGCAAGCCGTATTGAATGTATTGACCGGCAAACGCTATGAAACGATCACCAACGAGGTCAAACGTTACCTGCAAGGCGGCTACGGCAAGGCCCCGGCCCCGGTCAACGAGAGTCTACAAAATAGAGCCATCGGCAAGGAAGAGCCTATCGACTGCCGCCCGGCCGATCTACTCAAGCCCGAGTTCGAACATTTACGCTCGGAAATCGGCCATTTGGCTTTGAGTGACGAAGACGTACTCAGCTATGCGATGTTCCCGGAAGTCGGCAAACAATTTCTAGAGCAACGCTCGAACGATAACTTGGTTCCCGAACCGTTGGAAATTGAAACTCAAGCAACCGACGCCGTACAAAAAGCGGCGACCGAATTCAATGTCGCGCTGCACGGCGAGTCATATCATGTCAAAGTGACTGGCGCCGGACCTAAAAATCAAAGTCTTCGCCACTTCTATTTCATGGTCGACGGCGTACCTGAAGAAATCGTCGTAGAAACACTCGACGAAATCGTCCTGGACGGCGGTACGCATGGAGCGGTAAAAAGCACAATTTCGAGTAAACGTCGCCGCCCATCTTCGGAAGGCGATGTCACAGTCAGTATGCCGTGCAACATTCTCGAAGTCTTGGTTAAAGTCGGCCAATCAGTTACAGCCGGCCAAGCTGTTTTGATCACCGAGGCAATGAAGATGGAAACGGAAATCACTGCACCGATTTCGGGTACCGTAAAAGCCGTGCATGTCGTCAAAGGCGAACCGGCCAATCCGGATGAAGTGTTGGTGGAAATCGAGGCCGCATAAGAACATGACCGAAACGGTTTTTGCCGACGATGCCGCAATCGCTAAAGCGGTTGAATTGTTGAATCAAGGCCGTTTAGTCGCCTTCCCGACCGAAACAGTTTACGGTCTTGGCGCCGACGCCGGCAGTGCCGAGGCCGTAACCGGCATATTCAAGGCCAAAGGCCGACCGGTAGATCATCCTCTGATTGTCCATATCGCAAGTTCCACCCAGTTATCGGACTGGGCAAACATGGTCCCGGAAACAGCTCAACGACTGGCAAAACGCTTTTGGCCGGGACCGCTAACTTTAATTTTAAAGAAACGTCCCGAAGTACCGAATGAAGTCACCGGCGGACAAGATACAGTAGGGCTGAGAATTCCCGATAATCCGGTTGCCTTGCGACTCTTGCGAGCATTCGGCGGCGGCATTGCCGCACCTTCAGCCAATCGATTCAAGCGCGTAAGCCCAACGCAAGCCTCGCATGTGGCCGAAGAACTTGACGGGTTGGTCGATTTGATTCTAGACGGCGGACCTTGCCGAGTCGGAGTCGAATCGACCATCATCGATTTAAGCGGTGCAAGCCCCTTGCTGCTAAGGCCGGGCAGCATCTCTAAAGCCGAAATCGAACAGGTTCTGCAATGCGAATTGACCGAGATAAGCACCACGAACAACGATACGCCCCGTGCGCCCGGACAAATGGCCGTGCATTACGCACCATCGACCCCAACCCGTTTGTGCCCATCCGAGCAACTGAACGACACGATAAGGCAATTGGCCGAACAAGGAAAAAAAATCGGTTTACTGGCTTATCGCTTCGAATGGAATTCATCGATGACTATCATTCAGTTACCTGAAACTGCCGAAGCTTATGCACAAGGTTTGTACGCAGCGCTACGCGAACTGGATCGCCAAAGATTGGACATCATCCTGGTCGAACAACCACTAGAATCCAATGAATGGCATGCAATCAACGACCGACTGAAAAAAGCGGCTACGGCATTTTAGGCTTAGCCACACTGCTATCGATATCCACAAACTATTGAATATAGAGCCCGTGATTAATTAAGCTACATTCGAAGCGTATTTAGTATCTTCCAGTCTGAAAAAGGAGCTAATACGTTCTGCATTGTGCTTCAATGAATCCAATGCAAAAGTAATCCGTTCTTTTAAATCAGCTTTATTTTT
>JAHJSQ010000048.1 GCA_018830325.1 Gammaproteobacteria bacterium | reverse complement strand
TTCGGCAATCGATTGAATACTTTTATCACCGCGTTGCAATACTTTGCTCAGGGCTTGCTCTTTAAATTCTTCACTATAACGGGTTTGCATTTTTTTACCTCTATAAAATTTTAGAGGCGACAACTAGCCTGACACAGGGGGAGACCCGGATGGGTGAAATAGGCATCCATAAATCAATTCGCGACATCATTCAAAATCATGCGATGAACGATGTGAGTTCAAAACACTATGACCGCTGGGATTATTTACCGGAAAAAAGAGAAGCGCTTGAAAAATGGTGTTATCACTTGGAGAATCATTTACCGAAATAAAATAATCATCACTCTAAAGCGCATGATTATTATCAATTAAATCCGTAATGTTACCTGTAAATGCCAGTCAAAATCCGCATAAAAATGCCGAAGCGGAGCGCCCTACCGTTTTATCTTCACACAAATAATCAGGTACTATTCAACTTTCGTGAGGCAACGGCAATCTAGTGAACCTACTATATGGATTTGTAGATTCTGGAAAAATAATTGAGATAGCAATGCATACCTGTATATCAACCGTGAAATCCAATAGTACAAGTTAAGCAATATCCGCTAACAAACTTTCGTATGGAATATGAAGACCATTATGCAAGCGCTTTATCATTTTCAAGCTCAATGGACGTTTATGATTGAGCACTTCGGAAACTCTTCCGCTGCTCCCAATAAAAACTTGTAGATCTTTAGGAGTCAAGCCCTGCTGATCCATTCTGAATTTGATGGCTTCAATCGGGTCTGGCGGAGTAATCGGGTAATGCTTGTTTTCATAGGCTTCAATCAAAGTTACCAAAATTTCCATTTCATCGGCTTCCGGCGACCCTTCTTCGGCTTGAAAAATCAGTTCAAGACGTTCAAAGGCTTCATGTAAATCTTCGTCATTTCGGATAGGCTTAATATTCATTGATATTCTCAACATTAATCTTGTCGTACTGAGCATGTGTGCCAATGAATTTCACCCAGGCAATACCCGCTCGATACTGCATTTCTACAACTAATCGGTATTTATTACCGCCGATGTTGAAAACTACGCGATTGTTATTACAGATACTCGCATTACCGTAGTGTAATTTGACCGCTTGCGGCGAAGTCCAATTAGCTTTAACGGCTTCCTCGTACCAGCTTTCAAGAGGACCTTGGGCATCACGGTAAGCGGGTTGCTCCCAAAACTTTTTTAAAGTACTTTTTGCAATGACCCGCATAGGCCCTTCTTACTCCCATATTGGGAGTAATTATAAGTAAAATCCCACGACACATCAAGCTCAACATCAGAAAAGAAAATACTCCTATTACGGGCACCAATCACGCTTCGCTTTAATCCTCCTTTTATTCAAACCGGCACGATTGATTAAAGTGGTAGTCATCCCGAGTTTTGACGTATATATTAAGGATGTACATTTTAGTTAACAGTGGAGAGTGCTATGCAAACCGCACGAATTTTTACAAACGGCAACAGCCAAGCAGTCAGATTACCAAAGGATTTTCGGTTTGATGAGGATGAAATTGTCATCAAAAAACTGGGCGACATGGTTGTGCTTTTACCCAAACGCTACCGGGCAGAAAGCCTGTTAGCCATGTTACAAGAAATTGGCCCAATGGACATTGAGCGTCAACAGCAAACCGAACTTCAGGAACGGGATTTTGAATGAATTTTTATTTGCTCGATACTAATATCTGCATCTTCCTGCTCAATCAGCGAGGCGGCTTTGAAAACATCGTCCAGCGTATGGACGGCATGAGCCGCGAAAACATTGGTATTTCCGCTATCAGCGTAGCGGAACTGGAATTTGGTATCGCGGCCAGTAAAAAACAAAACGATAACGCCAAACGGCTGGAACGCTTTTTACTCGATTTCGAAGTGATCGACTTTAACCGCGCATCAGCCGCAGCATACGGCCCTATCCGATCAAACTTACAGGCACAAGGAACGCCGATTGGCCCCATGGATTTTTTAATTGCCGCACATGCACTAGCCATCAAAGCAACGCTAGTGACCAATAACACATCAGAGTTTCAAAGGGTTCCTGGCCTCCGACTGGAAGATTGGTCTATACCCTAACCAACATCTGCGGGAGGCACTCAACCAAAACTTTACAGACTGCACCGCCCGCAGCCACCCAGTGAACGGGTTGCCAAAGGTCACGCAGTTATCAGCCAACTGTTAGAAATATTCGATTTGCCCTATCAACGCGGCAGCCGCTGAGTGGCAACGACGAGTGGGAATTGCCTTTACTCGGCGAATTGCGCACCCCGCAGAATGAGCACTTGTTATGGGTGCTGGAAGCCCAAGCTCTGGATAAAGCGGTAAGTATCAACGTAGTTGACATTTACCGAATTCGGGTCAAATGCGGATTAGCCGTTGGCGGCTCTCTTCCTCTGAATACCAGCGATACGTCATGAAAAAGTATCACATTGATGGTGGCCGATTTATTGCCGCCTTCGACTTGGTATTTGATCACGTTCAAGCCTTGGGCATCCAGCACATGCCAATTTTTCTTCAATACTTTTTTCTGGATGGACGCCCAGTCTGTGCGGCCGTTAGTTTGTGCCGATGCATAATCTTGGAATATGCCGGGCGTCATGAGCGCGACGCCTTCGTTGACTACATGAACGCGCGCTTTGGGCCGATTGGTTTTTATTTCACCGCTTTGTATGCCGTTGCGTAGCCAGGCAAAAAATGTTTCGGCCGGGTCGTCAGTTTCATCATTGATTGGTACAGCCGATTCCGATTGTGCATTAGAATGGCTTTTTGGTTCTGTTTTGATGGTATCCGGATCGGGATTTGCCGGTTGACTTTCATCGAGGGCGCTGTCGTCGGTGGGTAAGAAATTCTGTAAGTCAAAATCGTGCCGAAGTTGTTGTCGATTTGAAGCCGGTGATTCGTCTTCCGGTTCCACGGTCAAACTCGGCTCGTTTTCCTGATTGTGCTGCGATTCTTCAGGAGCAGTTTGATCCGAACCGCTTTTCATTGGCGTTATTACAGGACTTGGCCGACTTTTTTCGTTACCCGCCGAAGCGTCTAACTTCGTTGATGCTTCCATTTCGGCCGGGATGATATGTCCCTCGAATGCCTTCGGCCGGCTGTCGGGGTTTGGCCAGATTTTCGCGACTGCAATGCGGATCATCGTCAATTCGTTGCTCCACCTTTCCCCCTCGACAATGCAGGGCCAGATGGCTTTGTCGCCATACGGGATTAAAACGCCATGCTCCTGAAGAATATCGAACAATCGGCCGTTTTTCGTGGGTATACCGTTATGACCTTCTTGGGTTAATTGATCTCTGATTGCATCGACTGTTCGTTTACTCACCAACCAACAGTCATCTCCGCTGACCCAGCCGGCGGCTCCGTTTCTGTTTAACGGCAACTCTCCTTCGTTCAATAAATAGCGTAAAGCCGTCAGCATTTTTTCATGCATCGATTTAGTCTTGACCTCCGGCATCCGGTTGGAGTCTGCACCTAGATTGGCGGCGACCGATTTGCCATCTGCGATCCCGACAATCTCCCCAATGGATGACGCATTGTCGATGTCACCCGATACACAGGCTAACCAGTGAGTAAATATGTATCGATCACTTGCGATCCAATTGAGTGCATAGGCAGGAATAATCCGTGGGATCAATAATAATGACGCTTTTTCGTGTAAACGGTATTGCCGGCCATGCTGGAATTCCGTGCTGTACCATGCGCCCTGCTCGTCCAAAAACGACTCCCAAGGCGACCACGACTTTGGTTGATGGTTAAGATCGTAAACGGTCACGGTTTGGTCGACGGCGACCTTGGCCACGTCATGACAGAGCGCGGCCAGGAAAACGGCGTAGGTCCATAAGTCTTGTTTAGCCGCGATTTCTTCGGCACCGCCGGTTTCCGATAAAAGATACGAGCGTCGTATCTTCAACGCATTGACACAAACTTCCAGGGTATGGATCAGCATGCCTCCAGGGCCGGCGTGATGATGCACTTCCGAGGCCGGCAACAGTTGTACGAAGCGCGCGAAATTACGCAGCGCATCGAGATAATAGCGGTTGAAATTGCGTTCCGACAATCCGGCCAATTCATTGATTTGTACAATCAGTCCCTTGTGGCGAGCCAACAGATCGTCGACTTCCAGAACGGTCAGAATACCGGGAACATTGGGCGGAGCCGGCGTGGTTGCTTCGGCTTTATTCCGGTATTTTTTCAACCAGTTAAAATGCAACATGGGCTTATTCATCTCATAGAACTTTCTTGCCGTAGTCTTGCAGTAACCCACCCGGAGCGACATAGCGATGCGGCGCCGATGGCCTGCGACTCCGCATCAAACCCATTTTTGCGCACGGTTCCGAATGAACCTGCCCTGCCCCACTCCCGCATACCAACGACCAATCGCCGAATAACGCTGGGGCAACAAACCTCTGAATTAAAAGCGATGCAGGTTTTGGAGTCGTCGTGTTGCTCAAAATAAATTTATTCTCTATTTTATAGGACTTTGTGGTGGATACAATTTCCGGTTCGACTGCGAGGTGCGTTATGTGTAGATGCCTGAAAATATCACTTGTCATTATTGCGCCGCAGACCTTTCGGTTCATGGCGGACTGCGGGCAAAGGGTGAATCAGTTTATCAACACGGCCCGAAGGACATTCACGCTTTTTCCATAGGCCTGTCACGCGGCATGTCTACTAGCCGAGACTTCATGGGGTGCCGCGTAATTCAGGCTTTGATATAGATGTTTTCATACTTAACGCTCCATAAGCGTTCCATAAGCGTTCCATAAAGACATTGGCGACCTCATCGAACGGCCATTATGGGACCGTCACTAAAATTCATTCAATGACAGGTGGACATAGTAAAGCGGGCATTGAGTCGTCAGGACAGTAACCTGACAAATATAACTCGCTAGTTTCTTTAATTAAACCTCAACTTCCACTTTAGTTTCTATCAAATTCTCGACTGCTGAATATATATCTATTGTTTCATCAGGTACATCAATGCTAACGATAAGGCTATAGCGAATTTTGTTTTTCCACCGATCTTGGGCTGTGCGGTATTTCCACCAACCGCCAACAGGAAATACAGCGAGGGTATGCATATCGGCAAGGGCCGCTGCCGAGCCGGTCCAAACGTCGGCATGCAAAGACCCGCGTGTACGCATTTGCGGCCCCAAGTGCCAGCCATAAGCATCGCCCTCAGGGCCATCATAGTCTTCTACATCAGCAAGTTTGTTGATGAATGCGCGAAAATTCTCCAACGATTGTCCAGGTCTAATAACCTCGAACCGCAATCCGTGTGATTGATAGCTGAAACGTTGTCGATATCCACGACGTCCTGGATTCGGCTCGATGAAGTATGACAAGGTGACGCGAAGTTTGACCTCTGTTTCCGAGGGTAGCTGTTGTAATGCTTCTATCGGCCAAGGTAGCTGATAAAGCTGCATTTCATTTAATTTTGGATCGCTAGAGTTACTTGCATCAGCATCTTTAGCGAACGGCTGAAGATGGTCTTGAGCGATCAACGTCAATACATGATTCGCGCTGTAAATAGCTCGCTCCAGATTAGGAACGCCGTAACCAACGCATCTAAGCATCGTTTGTTTGGCAACCTTAATGCTGTGTTGGCTCAGTAGGAGTCCAAATCGCTGCCACATAAGTGCAGTCCACTCCGCCGAATGCACCAGCAAACCACGAATAGTTTCTGGCCAGTAGTCTGGATACTCGCTCATGAGTATTGCTGCATATCGAGATATCAAGGCACAAGCTGCGCTGGTATCTGCTGTTACTTCGAATAACTGCCCAGTTGTGCGGCCCGATGTAGTCAGCAAGGAAACAACATCCGCATTAGATATTTCAGTATGGTTTGGCGATAACAGTCTATTGCCTCCTTCTGCGACAAGATCAGGCTTATAGGGCGCTTGCTTACGCCACGGCCAATTTACAGAGGAGCGGGACGCGGGAGCAACATCTCCGGCACTCGCTAACGGTGACCACCCGCCAAAACTCGGGTCGTCGTTTGTCGTTTTTTCGGTATAGGCGCCTACAGTCAATGCATTCCAGGACTGGGCAGGATCTTCGATTTCAGCAAGATGCAATTGCTCCCAGTGGTCAATATCTGGCACCAAGTTGCGATTGTTACCAGCAGAAATAACGAAAAGTCTTTGTTTTCCGTCCTCGATTCCTGAAGCAGCTTGGTCGATCTCGGCAGACCAAGATGATGGCTGTCCACCCACTCGCTCGGGATCAACAGTTACAGCCAGCGAGTAGACACGATTCCAATCCGGGCGCTCGATTTCAAGCTTTGCTGCAGTGCCAATAGTTATGGCCCCATATAGCTCTGGGTCATTTGAACCCGTCGGCGGCAAAATACGTCCCGACTCGATTCGATGCTTTAGGACAAAAGCTTCGTCACTGACTAATGCTGAGTGCAAATCACCAAAAGCGGCAAGTCCAGCCTGTCTGGACCCATGATCGCAGTATGGTGCGTGCAGGTTAGCGGGGTTGAAAGCGTCGAAAAAGGGCCAGTTTGGATTCCATCGCTCCGCCTGTGCAGCGTTACAAACACTCGAAAGCAATGAGTGCTGAAAATTGACGCCGGTATCAAGGATGGTCACGGCAGTGGACGTATTGTCATCAAGCTGGATTCGTTGCAGCAAATCATTTGCCCACTGCTGCTGCTCAACTGGCGAAGATTCAATTAAAACATTCGGCGTTTCTTTGGCGCGACGCAATTCGTCAAGGCACGCAATCAATTCTGGAGCTCGTTCAAGTTGACGTGCAGTGGCCCGAACAAGGACGACAACGCTATCGAAAAAGCTGAGTGAGGTGTTTCCCAAGCGTCCATCGATGCGCGCGGCAAGCTGTTGAGCTATATCGAGTGGATTTTCATCAGCGCTCCGCTTTTTTAGCCAAAGCTCCCACCATACGGCTTGATCAAAATCCGCAGGAAAATATTCAGGATCATCGGTCCAAAACGACCGCAAATCTGCTAGTTTGATCTCGGCGATACTGTCGATAAGGTTATGGTTTCGCGGGTTACCTTTTTTGGTATCTTTTTCAGGATCGAGGTATTGCTTTAACTTTTTCTGAAAAACGTCCCGTTTGGACTCTGGTATGTAAATCAACGCAACTTCGTGATCATCTACTTTACGGCATGAACGAAGCTTGAAATCACGACTTGTGTCTAGGCTTTCTAGCGGAAGCTCGCAACCTGGGGCTCCCATTATCTCGACATAGATCCCAATATCCTCTGTTATGAAATTTTGAATCTGGGTTCGATGTATTTCAAATTGATTAACAAGCTCTGCGTAGCGGAGCGACAGGTGTTGTCCATGTGCTAATCGATCTTGCAGAGGAATGATAGGGTTTCGACCTGTCCTTTTGGACCGAAAATCTTCATTTAAAACAAACCCATCAATCAGGATATGTCGTTTCCGTTTGGGCATTGAACCTCCTTATTTATTGCCGGCATGCCGCCGCTCAATCGCCTTGATGATAAGTGATGAAGAAATGTGGCCCTTCTGATGAAGAACAGCTTCCTTAGCAGCATCCTCAGATGCTCGGGCTACTTCTGCAGCACTGAGTCCCTCAGCTGCTGAACTTATTTGATCCCATGCGAGAGGGGCGGTTTCAAAGAGTGTCAAACGATTCTGGATTAACTCCCTAATTTGTTCTTTACCCGGTTTTTCAAATCGAATGATGTCGTCAAAGCGGCGGTATAGTGCTTTATCGAGAAGTTCAGGGTGATTGGTCGCAGCGACAATAACGCTCTCGGAGTTATCCTGTTCCACAAATAGCAAAAACGAGTTAAGCACTCTTCGAATCTCTCCAACATCATTTTGCGCGCCGCGTTGAGTGCCTATGGCATCAAACTCGTCAAATAAATAGACGGCACGTGTCTGCTGGATATGATCGAATACCAACCGAAGCTTAGCTGCCGTTTCGCCCATAAACCTGGTAATTAGGCTATCGAGAACAATGGTGTAAAGTGGGAGCTTTAGCTCTGTTGCAAGCACTGCAGCGGACATTGTTTTACCGGTTCCTGGTGGTCCAGTGAATAGCAGCTTCCGCCGTGGAAAAAGGTCAAACTGTGCCAATTTGTCCTTTTGCCGTTGTTCGAGAAGAACTTGATCGAGACGCTCTCTAATCTCTCCAGTTAAAACTAATTCGCTACTCCGTACTGGTGAGTTAGTGAGCTCCAATAACCCTTTAAGGTCGCCTTTGGGTTGCTGCAATAATGGGGTTGGTTTTGATGTAGCAAGGCCAAGAGTTGCAGTTTTTTGGGATTTCTCGACCATCGCTTTAATATCACCGGCGAGTTTATGGTGCCCTTGTCGCGCCTCCTGAGCCGCCATTTGCAAAGCAATAGAGTAGAAACGCTGATCATCCCGATCAACGTGACTCCTCAATAATGATTTGATTTGTTCTGCTGTGGCCATTCGTATAACCTTATTTCCTTAATGCATGATAAACGATCCAGCTCATAACTTTAAGGAATATTATGTTATTGGTTTCCAACTCAATAATCTCAAAGCTAATATTCTCACTGAGTTTTGCCATGACTAATCCAATGAATTGATAAATTGTTTAAGTTTGGTCTTAAAAATTATAGTTACGCCGACTCCTTTTGGAGAATAAATTTGAGTGTCCGTTCAGAGCCAATGATTTGACGGTCGAAATTAGCATAGCTATGACTGCAACGGGTCGGTTGCAGTACGTCACGACTGACCGGTTTAGGGAAGCGCAAAATCATAGCCGACAGGATGTGCTCTGGGTCGAAACCGGTAGCTTCTGTTCACATGCTATCGTTAGTCCTAATTAGTAACCCGCTTCTTTCTGGTGTCGAAAGGCAAGTACATAAAGAGCATTATCATCCGGTTCATAGCGATAGAGTGCCACATAACCGGAATCGCCGAATGGAATGAGTAATTCACGCAATTTTGGAAGTTCTTCCCACGGCCTGCCGATTTCGGGTTCTGTTTCTAGGAGCTCAAATTGCTGTGCAATTGCCCGCGCGGCTCTTGCGGCGGCCAATGGATTTTTTTCGGCTAAAAATAGGCGACAGCGCTCCAAACCTTGAGTCGCTCCTTCGGTAATTATTATTCGTGGCACTCTGGGCTCTCTTGCTCATGCTCTGTACCCCAGCTACTCAGCCAGTCGCGCACTTCTTGGCCCGTTAGGTGTTTACCCGTTTCTTGATAAGCCTGCCAAGCTGACAAAGCTTCTTGTTTGAAACTTTCTCGAGCTTCTTCGCGTTCAACGTAATCGCGAATGGCTTCACGCATAATCCAATGCGATGATCGGTGCCGCAGATCAGCCAGATGCTGAATTCGACTTTTCAAATCCGCATCGAGTTTAACAGATGTTGCCATAATGAGCGCCTCGTTATTGAAAGGTAGTACTTTAAAATACTCTAGCATAAGGGTAGCATTTCTCCAATGAAATGTCAGCGAAGCCTTAGCTTTGGCTCTGCCCTCTTTACGTCCTATAATTTATTTTATCGGACCTAAAAACACCCCCCAAAAATCCAGCCTCATTTGCACCACTATATAAGGGGGACCGTAAGGATTCCTTCGTAAATGAGTAACATCCCTAATTTCGTTACATTTGGAACGTTACACCATAGTCAATCGGCTCCAAATCCCGTTCCCGCAGCTCATACATGCCGAAACGATTGGCGTGATGTGTCCGATATGGACTAAATGCAGCAGCCAATTCTGGCGTCAACTTCATCCCCTCCGCTTCCAGTTCCTTGAATGCCTGCGTCATTGTATGGCAGTTGTGGAAAATCATCAGATTGGCAATCAGGTGATTGTACTTGATTATCTTCAACTGATCCTCGCGCACATTTTCTTCAATGGTGTCCGAGCCGAAATACGCCCACTGAGCAAAGTTGTTGAAACCTTCGCACTTGTTTTGCGCCGCTTGGATGACCTGGCGTAGCGCATCGTCGCTGATATATTCCAGCAAAAATATGGTGCGGACAACTCGGCCCAACTCACGAAAGGCGAAATACAGTTTGTTTTTCCGGCTGGCAGTACCAAGCTTGCGCAAGATAGTCGATGGTTGAATACGCCCTGCACGAATCGATTGCGCCACTTGCAACATGTCCGGCAAATGACAGGCGATCAAATCCCAATCTATCGCATCCTTGGTAAACAGGTCATCAATGTGTTTAAACACTTCGTCGGCAGTCGGTCGGAACCATTTCAAATCTTTCCAGTTGCGAATACGCGGCATCAGTTTGATACCCAGCAAAAAAGCCAAGCCATAAACCGGTGCGCTTTGCGCCTGGGTATCTCCATGCAATGTGTCGGGCTGGATATCCGACTTGTTTTTTGTCAGCCCATCCAGGATATACACGGCTTCCCAGACACCGCAGGGAATGAAATGCGAAAACAGCGCAATATACGTGTCGCTGATATGGTAGTAAGCAATGCCACCATAACCGCCGTAACGGATATGACTTTCTGACAACAGATTGTTTTCATATAGATTCCATTGGGTACCGTCTGCCGCCGCGCGTTTTGTGTCACCCCAATAACGAGGCAATTGAAATTGATTGTACGCATTGATCGTCGTACAAATAGCTGCTTCCAGCTTCTCCGTCGTAACTTGGCGTTGATTGACGAACGACACTTGACGCGCACTGACATCGGCAATGTTCTTGGCAATTTGTGTCGGTCCCAAACCGGTGCCATAAGCAAACACCGTCAGAATCTTGCGCCGGTCTTCCTCCTGCAACTTGCCTTGGTGACCACTCAACGGACCAAAATGCTTGCCCCACCCAATCCATTTCATGGTATCGGCAAGCACGTCCAGCAACGAAAGGCCCATGCCATCGAGTTTGCGCCTTAATGCGTCATCCAACTGCTTGAATCCAGGTGGTGTCTCTTTTTTCTCTTGCTTACTCAGCTTCGGTCTGCCATCAACGATCTTGAAATAAGGATTGTCTTGATAAGTCTTATCAGCCTTCTGTGCCGCCTCAGTCAGCAGGGTGCGAATATGCTTGATAAATGCCGCATTCTCGACTGGTAAACCTACTTTCTCGCCATAATCCGCGCGTGTACGTTCGCATTCCTCCATTGGCACCAGTTCATTCCGGTGATCTGAATACGCATCGCTGCCGATCACGCAAAGGTCGCCAGATTTCAGTTCCCTAACCATTTGCAAGCAGACGCATGCCTCGAACTGGCGGCGGTTGATTCGGGTCGGAACAGCATCGCGCTTGACCTCGCCAGTCACCAACTTCCACCATTTTTCGGGAATCCAGTCCAGATCGTCCTCAGTTAATATTATCTTACCTTTGCCATTGAGTGCTAGCCACTGGCTCTGCCGATGGCTGTTCTCCAACATAAAAGCCAATGACCGCTCAAAACTGGCGTCCTGGCTGGTGGACTCTAGCTTTAACTTGCTCAAAATCCGTAGCATCTCGGCCCGTCGTGGTTTGAAGAATTGCCAGACAAAACGAAACTCGTTCTTCCCACCGTATTCTGAATGCAAGCGCGAGAATTCGCATAAATCGGGGCGAGCCGTCACAGCGTGGCGAACGCCTTTCAATTGTTCGTCTGCCGATTGGGTGGAGTTCAAAAGCGTTTCCAGCATCGCAAACCGACGCAAAATCTCATCGGTCTTCTCTTGGTTGTCTTCCAGATATTTTTCGAGGGCTTCTTCGGCGCTGTGTAACGCTTTCTTCATCTGCCTGCAAAAGATATTGCATAGATCATCGATCACTATTGCCAGACGTTGTCGAATCAAGGCCAAGGCAACGGCGTAGCGTTTAGCAGCAGCCATATCCACCATGCTGGCGGCATCGAGACTGTTGCCTTCTAGCGCCCATTGTTTGATTTTGATGACCGGTATAGTTTTTAACAGGTCTGCGTGACAAGCCAACTCGGTCAATCGGTCATAGCGTTCGACCAAATCGCGCATGCCGTCTATTGTAGGTTTGGCAGCATCTTGCTTGATATCGTTCCAAGGACTCACGCGGCGCGGATCATCACCAACGACGAAGAGATTGTCGAGAAAAATCCGGCCAGCGTCTCCAAGTGCATCGTGAATTTGCGTGTGAAGCGCCTGATTCGTTGCAATCCGCTCGACGCGAGCTTCCCGCAGCAAGGTATCGAATGCCGGCAACTCATATCGATGACGCACCAAGGTTTCGATACCGATATTGATAATATCAATGACATCTTCCTTGGTTAACGCCGCTTCGGCAAAAGTTTGTCGCATCAGCGCCTTGCCATCGTCGCCGAATGGTTTGACCGCCAAAAACTCCCGCACCGCCGACAAGTGTTTGCGTCTGGCCTGGGAAACATCGTACTGCCGCAAATTCTCCCGATCATAGGGTTCGCCCATGCTGGAGGCGACATGTTCGGCAATGGCATTCGGTACTTGCTCGGAGGTTACAAAATAGCCCAGCCGTTGATAGGTTTTTAAAAGCAAGGCAAATCCCAAGCGCGTGGTGCTTGATCGAGTGGCAGTATCGCAACATGCCAGCTCGACATCGGTCACCGTGTAGAAGCGTTCCAATTCTGATTGCACAAGTCGGCTTTTGAATCGGGGATAGGCTGTATCGCTGGGTTGCAATTTTAAAAACCGGAAAGTGATTTAGTACAAGAAAAACGTCCGTTTATCTTGCATTAAAGAAAACGTCCAAATAAGATAAATAATCTACAAGAAAACTCATTGAGAAAATCTACACAATATTGTACCCTTACTTCTATCTTTTCTTGCACATTGAAACTCATTATGCTTGTTGGTTATGTCCGTGTATCCAAGAACGATGGTACTCAGACTCTATCGCCGCAGCTTGACGCTATGCTGGAAGCAGGGGTTGAATCGAACCGGATTTACGAAGACTTGGCATCAGGTCGCAAAGACGACAGACCAGGACTAAATGCCTGTCTCAAAGCGCTTCAACCTGGCAACACACTAGTCGTTTGGAAATTGGATCGACTAGGCCGCGATTTGAAACATTTGGTAAAGACACTAGACGATCTGCGTTCTCGTAACGTTGGATTGAAAGTGTTGGCAGGTGCCGGAGCCCAAATCGATACCACTACCTCAAACGGGCGGTTGTTCTTTGGGATTTTTGCAGTGCTGGCTGAATTTGAACGGGAATTGATTGTTGAGCGCACTCAGGCTGGACTTGCTGCGGCAAGAGCACGAGGTCGAAAAGGCGGGCGGCCCCGAAAGATGGATAGATCAACTTTGATGATGGCGATGTCGGCTTTGTCCGATCCCAAAGCTAATGCTTCTGAAGTAGCCAAAAGGCTTGGGATCACGACTACGACACTTTATATGTACCTCAACGGCGATGGATCGTTAAAAGAGGCGGGGCAATCCATCATTAGATAAATTGATTTTTGACAAAATCGGTCATTGAATTATTGAAGAATATTGTAGCCATCGACCCATTCCGGCCTATCATCCAAAATTTTCACAATCTCAATAGCTGCCGTTCGATTTTTTTGATTTTTCTAAAAATTAAGAATCAATATTTGATACCCACGTTCCTATTCCTTTATGAATACTACAAGCCCGGTAGCAACAAAGGCGAATAGGCCGGATGCTATAAATGCCAGAGTATAATTTCCAGCTATGCTATGAAGGTAGCCTGCACCATAAGACGCTATTGCCGCACCAACCTGATGGGCGAAGCAAATCCACCCGAACACCACGCCGACATTCTGCTTACCGAACAAATCGGCGGTGAGCGCCGAGGTAGCGGGTATAGTTGACAACCAGTTCAGCCCATAAACCACAGAAAATGCCATCAGTTGCCCGGTCGATTCGACATAAGGCAACAGCAGCAAGGTTGCCCCCACGAAGCAGGTAATAAACTGCCAACGGCCAGCGTTTGCCGAAGCGGTCGCAGAGCCAGCCGGATAAAATGGTGCCAAAGACATCCGTGGCTCCCATCAAGCCCAGTGAGACCGCCATTGTCATTTCGGGGAAGCCATGTTCGTTGCCGTGAGTGATTAAATGGGTCTGGAACAAGCCAGAGGTGGTCAGGCCGCAGATACCGAAACTCATGGTCAGTAACCAGAATTGCGGGTTAGCCATCGCCTTACGCATTGGGTTCGGGTCAGGGCTAAGGTTTATATCCCTATAGCCGTTTGCGCCATAAGGCCGCAGCCCTTTTAAACCTGGGTTATCGGCCATTAGCCACAGCACTAATGGGAGCACCAGCAAGGCCAGCAATAAGACGATGAACCTTGTGCGGCATTGAGTTAATGCACATGCTCAAAAAAGGGCAAATGCGCTAGAACAATTCTATCTGTTAGCCGCCTAAGAAGGAGATAATACAATTCTGTTCACCTTTTGAAAACTAACGCAACAGAACCATCTGTGCGGGGGGCTGGTAACAGCCATCTCTACCGCGACCGGTCGACGTCCTCGATTCCGCTGAGCTGCATCATGGCTACGTTGTTGTAAAAAGCGTGACAGCTCGTACTAAAGAATTTGTTGAAGTGTACTCACTAGCGTTCTGCATTCTGCTGATGTGCCGATGGTGATGCGCAGATAGTTTTCGGTTCTAGGGCCTGGCAGGCGTCTAACCAGGATTTTTTGCTCGCGCAGCTGATTTTGCAAGTCCTGGCCGTGCCGTGTTGGGTGTTGAACGAACAGGAAGTTGGCCATGGAGTCTAATACTTGGAACTCTAGGGTTTTGAGCTGGCCGGTTAGCCAATCTCGATTTGCTATTATCAGATTTCGGGTGGTTTCGAAGTACTCTGTGTCGCGCAATGCGGTTTCTGCGCCTGCCAGCGCCAGCCGATCAAGCGGGTAGGAATTGAAGCACCCTTTGACAAGGTTAAGCGCAGCAATGAGCCCTGGATCGCCGAGCGCAAATCCGACACGCAGGCCTGCGAGGGAACGTGATTTTGATAGTGTTTGGATGACGAGTAGGTTTGGATATTCATGGATAAGCGGAACCGCACTTTCTGCGCCAAAATCGACGTAGGCTTCATCAATAACGATAACCGAACCGGGGTGCATCTCTAATAAGGTCCGCAGCTGTGGAAGGTTGACGCTTATTCCGGTTGGGGCGTTGGGATTGGGCAGTACGATACCGCCGTTAAAAGCGGCGAAATCCTGAATATTGACCTGAAATGTGTCGTCAAGCGGGATTGGCTGGTATTGAATGCCATACAAGGCGCAGTAAATCTGATAAAAACTGTAAGTGATGTCCGGAAACAGGATGGGCTGCTCATGCTTGAGCAAAGCGAGAAAGGCATGGGCCAATACTTCGTCGGAGCCGTTTCCAAGAAAGACATTGGCCTGGGTTAGCCCATACATTTCCGCAATGGTCTGTTTGAGGGCCTTGCCGTCAGGGTCTGGATAGAGTCTAAGATCGGCATTGACCGCTTCCTGCAGGGCAGTTAAGACAGCAGGCGATGGAGGATAAGGGTTTTCGTTGGTGTTGAGCTTGATCAACTCAGCAATAGCGGGTTGCTCACCGGGGGTGTAAGGTTCTAGACTGCGGATGCAGTCGCTCCATAATTTATTCATAGATTTCGATCAATGTTTTATTAGTATATAGTTTAGTCGCAAACGACTCTATTACTTATTTTTGTGTTGCTGCTGTGGAGGTTCTGTTGCGTTAACCGCTCAGGCCCACCTAATGGTAAACTGCGCGGCTCAAATTAACCACCGTGAAAACTCGTCATTATCTGCTTCAAAGGCCTCCGTTTCGAAAAATCATTCATTCTGATTACGGTTTTTCAAAAAGGCGATAGGCTTACACGGTCGGCTGGAGAAGGTCACGATCGACAAAAGTGGATCAAACCTGGCGGCCCTGGAATCGACCCAGGCAGAATCCGGCTTGACCATCGAAATTCGCCAAATCAAATATTTGAACAATATCGTCGAACAGGATCACCGGGCCATCAAGCGGATTGTCCAGCCGATGCTTGGATTTAAGAGTTTTAATTCTGCCCGACGAACCTTGTGCGGCATTGAGTTAATGCACATGCTCAAAAAAGGGCAAATGCGCTCTGCGAATACGCAAGAATTGGCAGCCGCAGAACAATTCTATCTGTTAGCTGCCTAAGAAGGAAATAATACAATTCTGTTCACCTTTTGAAAACTAACGCAACAGAACCGTTGTGGATATGACGTTGCTGTTGATGGCATGGATGCTTATGAATAACAAAAACAATTTATCCTTTTCTTTTTTGGACGTAGGCGATTTTGTTATCAGCACAAATATCATTATTAATAAGTTCTAACCCACATTTATCCATGTACGATAAAATATCCTGAAAAACTTCGTTATCCGCACAAATTACCCGAACAATTATATTATCATCGCAAGTTCGCATCATTTTCTTTAAGGAGATTACTGGTAAAGGACAGGTCTGCCCTCTTGTATCTAAGGTACGGTCATATCTCATATTGTGAATTACCTGTACTAAGCAGTTTTAATGGATTAAACTCAGAGACTGAACTGGTTAATGGTATGCTGGACGAAATATAATTATTTAGAAAATTAGTTTTATTTTGGACAATTATGCTAATAGCTTTTGCTAGAGCGTCTATATCCTGTTTGCTGGTATAAACCCCAAAACTTGCTCTTACCATGCCTTTGAACGAATCAATACGGTTAATATCATCTGGATTTTCGGGATCGGCATCTAATTCCCATAATTCTTCTTGCAATAATGATCTAACATAGGGGTGGGCGCAAAAACACCCATTTCGGACAGCAATACCATAATGATCATTTAATATGCGTCCGACCAGCTCGTGTGGTAAATCCAGAATATTAAATGTGATGCAACCGCTATTCGCACCCGCTGAATTATCTATACAACCGTAACAAGTTACTTCTGGGATTTGAGTTAGTAATTTACGAGCGTAATCACACAAATTCTGTTCATGTTCCTCGATATAATCCATGCCATATTCAATTAATGAATGCATAGCATACGCTAGCAATATAGCGCCGTAAATATTAGGCGTACCAGGCTGATGCCGCTCTCTAAGTTTGGATGAAAGTATGTAATTTGATGTTGTAACATCGTCTACTATGCCGCCGCCGACGCAGATTGGCGAAAGCTGTTCTAATAGGTTTTTTTTTATGGCAAGTACGCCTGGCGATCCTGGGGCGTAGAGTTTATGACCGGAGAATGCAAATGCATCCACGCCAAGAGCGGTTAAATCAACCCGAGTTCTGGAAACCATTTGAGCGCCATCAACCAGAACAACTGTATCATGTCGATGCGCAATTTCGCAGATTTGTTGTAATGGCGTTCTGACACCGGTTACATTACTCAGGCCAGTAACGGCAACATAGGCAACTCGACCTTGGTTTTCTTCAAGGATGTTATTAAAAAAATCAAGATCTATGCCACCTGCTGATTTTCCTTTACTGCTTAATGGTACAAATACGGCTTCACTAAAATTTTGTCTATGCGGCAGATCATTAGAATGATGTTCCATGCTCGAGATTACAACCATGCGCCGAGAGGGAAAGTTAAATCTCATTAGCTGTGCAAACCCGTTGATTGCGGCTGTTGCACCGCTACCCATAAATAATGCTTCATGTGTTTCTGGACATTTTAGAAATTCAGTTACTTTTTGATAAGCCCACTCAAGGCAGATCCCACTAATTTTGGCTTTGTTGTGCGCATTAGTATGAACATTTGAATAATATTCGAGAAAGCGATCTGCGGCTTCTTTGGCGTTTATCATCATTAGTGTGGTTGCGGCAGAATCAAGATAAATGCAGCCGCCTTTGTTAAAACGTGCGGCTTCTAGCCCATAAAACCTTAAGCATTTTTTATTATTTTGTTGGGTTATAGTCATGTTTTTAATCTTTTAGTAACTGATCGAAAATAGTTTTGGCGCCATGACCAAGAAAATCATCAACTGAACTAAATTTCTTGAATTCGTCACTACGGTAAAATCCAATTCCCAGCCCAAAAAGTCCAACAATAGGCAAGCCGTTTTCATCTAAGATACGGTAATTCTGGTCAATGACATAACAATCGTTAAGCCGATTAAGCCTGATCTGTTCTCCATTTTCTCGGATTAGATTGACTGGATGCGGTTGATAGCCTGTAGCGTTAACGACAAGCGAGTCGTTAATACAATACGGTATATTGGGCGCAATAATGGTTAAATCCTGCTCAAGGCCAGTCATTACATCTAATGCTAATTTAGCGGCTTTACCTCTTAAGCCAGCGGATTCATTTATAGTTCCATTGGGCAATATTTGATCTTCGTCATCGAGGATATAGTTTGAGTTTATTGCGCTCTCGATATTTTCAAAATAAATTTTTGGTTTTTTGCGAGCAATGATGTTTACTTTAGCTGAGATTTGATATTGTTTTTTTAAGTACAACACCCGTAATGCGCAACTAAAAGCGCTATGGGATGCGCCAATGATAGTGATACTACCGATGTTTGTTAATTTTTCAAAAATATATTCATCAATTTTACCTCGCAAAATATCTGAGGAATTGATGTAGTTTCCGTAAGCAGATAGATTGGCTTCTAAAGAACCAGTACAAAACAACAAAGTTTTAGAGGTGCATTTCACTCCCATTTCATTTGTTGTGTGATATAGGCCGTTATCATCAAGGACTATTTGTTTAATGTGGCTATTAAAAAAAATATCAGAATTATTAATGCTATTAATATAGCCCTCAGAAAGTAAAGCCATTTCTGAAAGGAATTTGTTGGCAGAGGATAAAAGGCAGTTTGACGCGCCATGTGACTCTAGATTATTGAACAAATCGGTGCCGAAAGCAGGTTTAAATATTCCTGATCTATTGAAGTGTGAAATAAAAAAATTGGCCGGCGTGTTTGATTCAATATCCAGATCTAAATGAAAGTTGTTCCAGCTATTGTTAATTTTTTTTTCATGAATAGCTAAGCCTATTTTGTTTAAATCAGTAAGCCGACCTTCTCTATCGGCTACTGCTATTATCCCTAAACCTGCAGGCCCGAATCCAATTTGCTGAATTCCGTAGACTAATGGGGGTTTCATTTTTTATCACTCAAATCTAAAAGCACCTCCAGAATGCGTTTAGGTTCCATTCTTTTAGTATGATCAGGACATGTATCGCATTCTATGATGACGCCATCACTACCGACTATATATGTCGCGGTAATTGGCAAACGCCAATCATTAGTACCATTAATTTGTGGCACATTTATACAAAATTTATCGCGATAGGCTTCATGTAAACTACTATCCATTTCAACAGCCAATCCAAATGCTTCTGCTGTGGCGTTATTATCATCGATTAGTATTGGGAAATCGATGTTATACAACTCGACTACATCAGCAATGCCACCGTCGATTTGGGGTGATATTGCCACTAAGCTGGCGCCCAACGACTTGATATGTTGATTTATTTTAGCCAAGGCCTCTAATTCGATGTTGCAATAACCACACCATGAACCTCGAAAAAAAGAAATGACTAAGGGGCCTTTTTGTAATTCCGACTGGGAATTCAATTCTTTCTGACTTAGAGCGTTTATCAATATAAATTTGGGGATGATCTGTCCGATTTTGAGGGCACGCTCTTCTACTTTACTTTCCAATAATCGCTTGGTTGCAGCCTCTTTTAATTCTTGAACGCTCTTAGGCGCATCTCTAAGATATTTTTGGTAAAATTTTTCGGTTTTTTCACTCAATATTTCTATTGAATTAAGTTCGCATCTGTCCATTCCGCTTTCCTAAATATCAGATTTAGTGAATATATGCACACCCAGAGACCATGGCATCTCATATTTGCCGTTATTCTTTATCGGGGTGAGATTTTGATTGATGAGCTGCCTAATATCAGGTTGATTTGTGGTAAGACAAAAGATACCCTGAGCATATAGTTCCATTTCTTCTCTGCTATCAAAGCGCCATGGCGTACATTCTATGTAGGATCGTTCATGCCGTAAACCTGATCGGTTGCTAAGCACTCTTGAAAAATCCTCATCAAGAAAATCAGCTTCATGTCTTGAAGGACAATGGGGATTAACCACAAAATCGAACCATTTTTGGGCTTCTGTACCGTGATTTACATCAATGATAATCAGAGTACCGCCTTCGCGCAAAATAGAGCGACATTCTAAAAAGGTTTGATATTTGTTGGGGATATGGTGGAACGCGGCAACACTAACAATTAAGTCCACGCTGTCTTTTGGTATTTGTGCTGAGGTAAGTGCGCATATTTTTTTTGTAAGCCTATGATCATCTGGAAGATGCGCGGCCATATGGGATGAAGGCTCGATACAAATCAGTGTGGCTGCACTTGGTAAGAGTTTTAACAACAAGGCTGTTACAAAGCCCTGTTGCATATTCTGGCCCAACCTGAACACCCATTCTGGAGCAATCTGAACACCCATTCTGATTCAAGTTGAACACTGATTCTGGTTTCAAGCTGAACACTTTTCTGGATTTTCCAGAATCGGTGTTCAAGTTGCCAGAATG
>JAHJSQ010000047.1 GCA_018830325.1 Gammaproteobacteria bacterium | reverse complement strand
TAATTATTCACACCCCCTATCGTTCCAACGCTCCAGCGTGGGAATGCCGCCCGAGACGCTCTAGCGTCTCGTACCGCTGGAGCGGTACTCAGGCATTCCCACGCAGAGCGTGGGAACGATAATTGCCGGGGGACTGAATAGATACACTATTACCGCATACATAGCCTTAAATAACCCGTCCCGCAGAAGTGGCTACGACTGGCCACTGCTCGGACAATTGGCTTCAGCAAGCTGAAGCATCTTGCTAATCAGGAAACTTAAAGCGAGCCGCAGGATACGCATCGCATACCATTTCTAGGCTTGGTAACTCAGGAATACTTGCGAAACTCTACCCGATTCCTATCCTGAAGATATGAATCACTTAAACAATCGGTTTGATAGGTGGAAACGTGGCGTCGCTGCCTTAGAAACTGTTTCTTTGAACTATTTTGAAAGGGTGCCTGATGAGTACAGACCGGGGCGCGCGAAAGCTCTCCCCGGTCTTCAGGGCAATTACCAGCCTTTTTTAGCCTGTTCCAGCACATAGGCCGAAACGCTTTCGATTTCTTCTTTACTCAAAGTCGATGCAAATCCCGGCATTGGGGACTTGCCTTCAGAAACCAGTTTTTTGATTGCATCCAAGGAATTCACGCCGTTTTTTTCCAAACTCTCCGATGAGAGAGTTTTATCCGGATTCATGACGTTTTTACCGCCGGCATGACAAGCGGCGCAATTTTTATTAAAAACATCATTGGCCTGAGCAACGCCTACAGCAGTTAACGACAGCGCAGAAAATAAAGCGATTTTTAAAGATTTACTCATGTGACTCTCCTAAATATACAAATTATTCTTGTCAGGAATCAGTAGCGGAAATCTTGAGTTATTATTAACACCCCTACTGAGTTTTTTAATCCGGACAATTAAGAAGGACAAAGCAGCCCCGCCTAGTAACCATCAACGATGGAGCTTAGTTTTTACGCCATTTTCAAGGAAATAGCAATGCCATGAATGATCCGGTTTTTCCGACTTGAATCGCAAAACCTGTCTTTTGGCTTAACCCAGCCTTACCATTTGGCGAGCATAAGGAATTGAAAATTAATGATAATATGCAATGTCACAACCCATAGTCACTACAAATGACAAAGGCTGATTTTATTCTATAATTCAATATCTTAGACCATGGACACTACATTTTTTAAGGTTGGCTAAACAGGCTCGATTGAACACTCCAAACTACCGTTCGCCTGAGCTTTATTGAAAAACGAACGGGTAATTTGGAGCTTGGCCCGGAGCGAGTAACCAATGAATTTCCGGAATAAAAAAGACTCTGTATGCACTAATATTGATGGGAAGAAGCTACGCATTGCCATCCCAGGCAAGGGATTCCGCCAATCCTTGTTCACGCTCTTTCCCAAGCTCCAGCTTGGGAAAGACACCCCGGAAGCTCCCCCTTCGACATGCTCAGGGCAAGAGCTTCCCGTGACCGACACGACCTCCGCACATTCTCAATCAACCCCGACTTGCTCTTTCACTCTTCCTAGATTGTCGGGAAGCTAGAGCTTCCCGAGCTAGTTACCCAAGCTGGAGCTCTCATCTTTATACATAAGTCAAAAATTACTCTTTTACAATCTTAGCCAATGAGACCTCGATACCATTTATTGTCACTTAACAATCTCGACTTCGAAATCGCGATCAGGGGATCGCTCCCACAGAGCGTTCATCGCCGCCTTCGTCGTCCCTCACCTAACGCTAGGTGAAGGAAAGCCACTGATGCTCGACACCCGCGGCTTATGTCGAAGCCATAGAATCGTCCTGGCAAATGAATTTACCCTTAAATGAAACCTTGGCAATTCAGTAGGCCATAAAAAAGGGCCCGTTAGGGCCCTTTTCAATTCGTCAGTTTTTTTACGAATTACTCTTCGAGATCAACAGCTTTCATGCTCAATCTGACACGACCCTGTCTATCGATTTCCAGCACTTTGACTTTGACGACATCGCCTTCGGATAGCTTATCGCTAACCTTGTCGACATGCTCGTCCGAAATCTGAGAAATATGCACTAAACCGTCTTTTCCCGGCAGAATCGTCACGAATGCGCCGAAGTCCATCAATCGGGCAACCTTGCCCTCATAGGTTTTTCCGACTTCGACTTCCGCGGTAATTTCCTCGATCAAACGACGTGCTTCTTCTCCGGCTTGTTTATCGACGGAAGCGACTTTGACGACGCCGTCATCGGTCAAATCGATGCTTGCACCGGTTTGTTCGGTGATACTGCGGATCGTTGCACCGCCTTTACCGATGACTTCGCGGATTTTGCTAGGATCGATTTTGAACGAAATAATACGCGGCGCATAATCGGACATTTGCCCGCGAGTCTCGGACAACGCTTTGTTCATTTCGCCCAAAATATGCAAGCGGCCTTGCTTGGCTTGTTCGAGTGCGGCTTTCATGATCTCGGCGGTAATGCCGTCGATCTTGATATCCATCTGTAGCGCGGTTACGCCTTCCTCTGAACCGGCGACTTTAAAGTCCATGTCGCCCAAATGATCTTCATCGCCCATGATATCGGATAAGACTGCGAATTGATCGCCTTCCTTAATCAAACCCATCGCGATACCCGCAACCGGCGCCTTAATCGGCACGCCCGCGTCCATCAGCGCCAAGCTACTGCCGCACACCGACGCCATCGAACTTGAACCGTTCGACTCGGTAATTTCGGAAACGACGCGCACGACATAAGGAAATTCATCCATGTTCGGCAATACGGCTTGAACGCCGCGTTTTGCCAAGCGACCGTGGCCAATTTCCCGGCGTTTCGGAGAACCGACAAAACCGGTTTCACCGACACAATAAGGAGGGAAGTTATAATGCAGCATGAAACTTTCGCGATATTCGCCTTCCAGAGCATCGATAATCTGCGAGTCACGTTCGGTGCCCAAGGTCGCGACAACCAAGGCCTGCGTTTCGCCGCGGGTAAACAACGCCGAACCGTGAGTTCTCGGCAATACGCCGGTACGAATTGAAATAGGTCTAACCGTTTTCAGGTCACGTCCGTCGATACGCTTGCTTTCTTCAAGAATCGAACCGCGTACGATTTTCTTTTCGAGATTTTCGATGATGCCGCGAATGTCGGATTCGCTATATTGCTCATCAGCCGTCAACTTATCGACAACAGCATTTCGAATTTCTTTCAGTTGCTCTTGTCTGACCAGTTTTTCAGGGACTTGATAAGCCGCTTTAATTCCGGCTTCCACTTCAGCTATAACCAAAGATTCCAGCTCGGTGTTAGCAGTCGCCGGTTGCCACGCCATCGGCGCTTTGTTAACCATCGCGGCCAGCTCTTTAATCGCTGCAATTGCCGTTTGCATTTGCTCATGCCCGAACAACACGGCGCCGAGCATCACTTCCTCGGACAAGCATTGCGCTTCGGATTCGACCATTAGCACCGCATGCTCCGTACCGGCAACAACCAATTCCAATTGCGATTCGGCCAACAAAGAAGGCGTCGGATTCAATAAGTACTGCCCCTCTTTATAACCCACTCGCGCCGCACCGACGGGTCCGTTGAAGGGTAACCCTGAAATCGATAACGCTGCGGAAGCGCCAATCAAGGCAGGAATTTCTGGATCGATGTCAGGATTCAGTGAAAGAACGGTGGCGATAATTTGAACTTCGTTGGTAAAGCCATCCGGAAATAAGGGGCGGATAGGACGGTCAATAAGGCGGGAGGTCAACGTTTCTTTTTCGCTCGGCCGGCCTTCTCGTTTAAAAAAGCCGCCTGGAATTTTACCCGCGGCAAAGGATTTTTCCTGATAATTGACAGTCAATGGAAAAAAATCTCCGCCGCTGTTTGCTTCTTTTTTTCCAACGACTGTCACTAGAAGGGTGGTTCCTTCCATGTCGATCATTACAGCGCCGTCCGCCTGACGAGCTATCTCACCGGTTTCCAGCGTAACGAGCTGATCGCCATACTGAAATTCTTTCCGAATCGGATTCACTATACGGTTCCTATAGGTTAAGGGTTGTTATCAAAATCGGTTTATTGCTTTACTTAGGATTTCGCGAAAATTAACTTCCTGGAGTCATGAGGCTTTGTCGAGGGTACGGTAACTCGCCTGGCAGGACGCCGTGAACCCAGCACCTAAATTATGCAAGATAGTTACCATAGTCAAAAGGCTATGGAATTTAAGTGCTGGGTGAATACGTCCTTGTAGGCTTGGCGGCGGCTTTCCCTGCCGCCGACACCTGCCAATCGAGCAACCGAACCCTCCAAAAATAGGAACGTTATTTATGACCAAATCCTTACAAATGAAAGAACGGCACTGAATAGTAATTTCAGGCCGTTCTTTTTTATTATTATTTACGCAATCCTAAGCGCTCGATCAATGACCGATAACGGTTAATATCCTTCTTTTTCAAGTAATCCAACAACTTGCGGCGCTGATTAACCATCCGCAGTAAACCGCGACGGGAATGATTGTCTTTTTTGTGCTCGGCAAAATGCGGCGTCAAATGAAGAATGTGCGCCGTCAGCAATGCGACTTGCACTTCCGGAGATCCGGTATCGGTTTCACTCAAACGATATTCTTCAACGACTGCTTTTTTTTGTTCCGCGGTAAATGGCATTTCTGTTTAACCCCTATAAGATTAATATTGTTAATAAAAAATACAAAGCACCGAGTTCGATGCCAGGATAATGTGTTTCCGCAATAGGGTGCAGAAACAAAACTATTCGGAAATTAGTATACCCGTCGTAGATCAAAATTCGGCGCCTCCTCTGGCACTGCCGAAATTTGAAGTGCAAAAGTATATATGTAAGAAGAACTCATGTACGCTCTTTCCCAAGCTCCAGCTTGGGAAACACACCCCGGAAGCTCCCCCTTCGACAAGGCTCTCCTGACCGCAGCCGAAGGGCTCAGGGCAAGAGCTTCCTGAGACCGACACAACCTCCGCACATTCTCAATCAACCCCGACTCGCTCGTTCAATCTTCCTTGATTATCGGGAAGCTAGAGCTTCCTGAACAGGTTACCCAAGCTGGAGCTTGGGTAACAGCAAAATGTGGCCGCGCGAAGTATATTAAGAAGGACTCATATTAAATATTTTTTTAGGCGCCAGTTTACCATCCATTAACATTTCGCCCAAACCTAAAAATTGCCGTCCCGTATACATTCGCACAGGCCCCTCCAACGAATTTTTAAGCGTCAAATTTTGCCCTTGCTTGATTGAATTGGCCTGTTCTTCGGACAAATCCACAGCAGGTATCGAGTCGATCGGCTTATCGACCGGAATCAAGCAATTCAGCAGTTCGTTTTCGCTCATGGCCTGCAATTGCTCGATCGTTTTTGCTTCGTCGATGACAAAGCGGCCGGCTGCCAGCCTGCGAAGTTCGATAACCGTTCCCCCGCAACCGAGACGTTCGCCGATGTCTTCCGCCAGGGTTCTGATATAAGTGCCTTTCGAACACCAAACATCCAACGTCAGAAGCGTCTCTTGACGATTCAACAAATTGATCTTGTATATTGTAATCGGACGAGCCTTGCGTTCGACGGACTTGCCTTGTCTGGCCAACTCATAAAGTTTTTTGCCGTTGAGCTTAAGCGCCGAATACATCGGCGGCACTTGTTCGATATCGCCTACGAAGTTTTCCAGACAAGCCAGAATCTCATCATCGGATAGAGACGGTACCGGACGCGTTTTAATCACCTGACCTTCCGCGTCTCCGGTATCGGTAACCACTCCTAAACGCACAACCACCTGGTAACGTTTGTCGTCATCGAGCATGAATCCAGAAACCTTGGTCGCTTCGCCGAAACAAATCGGCAATAATCCCGATGCCAAAGGATCAAGACTGCCTGTGTGCCCGGCCTTGTTCGCATTGAACAAGTGCTTGACTTCCTGCAAGGCTCTGTTCGACGAAACACCGAGGCGTTTATCGAGCAGCAATATTCCGTGAATATCGCGCCCGTTTTTACGCTTTGCCATTCCGCTCAATCCTCTTTTTTATCCTTCGATTCGCTCAATAATTCAGCCACGCGCATACCGGTCTCAAAGCTATCGTCATAATAAAAGCGTAACTCCGGTATATTGCGCAAGCGCATGCGCTTGCACAATTCGCTTCTAATAAAGGGCGTCGCATCGTTCAGAGACTTAATACTGTCTTTTTTCCCTTGATCGTCGGCATTAAGCACCGTGACATAGATCTTGGCGACGGCCAAATCCTTGCTGATAACGACCTCGTTAACCGTAACGAATCCTACCCGCTTCACATCAAGCTCTCGCTGTAGAATCAGCGCCAGCTCCTTTTGGATCTGGGACGAAACCCGTGCGCTACGGCTAAATTCTCTGGCCATGACGTTTATAACTCCCGTTTCACTTCAACACGCTCGAAAACCTCGATATGGTCTCCGACTTTGACATCGTTATAGTTTTTAACGCCGATACCGCATTCCATGCCCATTTTGACTTCGGCAACGTCATCCTTAAAGCGGCGTAACGACTCCAGCTGCCCCTCGTAAATAACGACGTTTTCACGCAATACGCGAATCGGCAAGTTACGTTTGACAAAACCTTCGACGACCATACAACCTGCCACCGCACCGAATTTCGGCGAACGGAACACATCCCGAACTTCGGCCAAGCCGACAATAGTCTCTTTGATCTCGGGCGCCAGCATGCCGCTGATCGAACTTTTCACCTCATCGATCGCCTGATAAATCACACTGTAGTAATGTAAGTCGACGTCTTTTTCTTCGATCAATTTACGCGCGGCGGTGTCCGCACGAACATTAAAGCCGATCAAAATCGCGCCGGAAGCCAGCGCCAAATTGACATCGCCTTCGTTGATGCCGCCGACACCGCCATAAACGACCTTAACCTCGACTTCATCCGAGGACAGCTTGATCAAAGATTCGCGCAAGGCCTCCAAACTACCTTGAACATCGGTTTTAATCACCAAGTTCAAACTAGCCGTTTCGCCGGTCGCCATTTTTGAGAACACTTGATCCAATTTAGCGGCTTGCTGCGCGGCCATGCGGCTGATTTTGCTCTTATCTTCACGATGCTCGGCCAATTCCCGCGCCGCACGCTCGTTTTGCACGACCAAAAATTCGTCGCCGGCATTCGGGGTGCCCGACAGGCCTAGAATCTCAACCGGCGTACTCGGACCGGCTTCTTTAACGGCTTTACTGTTCTCGTTAAACATTGCCCTGACACGACCGTATTCATGACCGCACAAAACGAATTGCCCTTTTTCCAGCATGCCGCGCTGCACCAGAATCGTTGCAACCGCGCCACGGCCTTTATCCAGCCTGGACTCGACAACGATACCCGAAGCCGACCCTTCCGAGGGTGCTTTCAATTCTAAAATCTCGGCCTGCAAAATCAACGCTTCGATCAAATCATCGATGCCTTCGCCGGTTTTAGCCGAAACCTTGATGAACTGCACATCGCCGCCCCATTCCTCGGGCACTACATTGATCGTGGACATTTCCTGCATAACCTTTTCAGGATTGGCTTGCGGCTTATCGATTTTATTGATCGCGACGATGATCGGCACATTAGCCGCACGCGCATGCTCGACAGCTTCCTTAGTCTGCGGCATCACACCGTCATCCGCCGCGACTACGACAATAACCACATCGGTCAATTCCGCGCCTCTAGCACGCATCGCGGTAAATGCAGCATGTCCCGGCGTATCTAAAAAGGTTACCGAACCGTGATCGGTAACAACCTGATAGGCACCGATATGCTGGGTAATACCGCCCGCTTCACCGGCTGCCACGCGAGTTTCACGGATGTAGTCCAGCAAGGATGTTTTACCGTGATCGACATGTCCCATGATGGTAACGATCGGTGCGCGAGACATTTCCTGACTGCTCTCTTCTTTCAGAGCCGCCAAAATTTCGGCTTCCAAATCGTCATCGCTTTGCATGATGGCTTTATGGCCCATTTCCTCGACTAGCAGCACCGCCGTTTCCTGATCGATACTCTGGTTAATCGTTGCCATCATGCCCATTTTCATCAATTGCTTGATGACTTCGGCGGCCTTGACGCTCATTTTTTGCGCCAAATCGGAAACGATAATATGTTCAGGAATAGTGACATCCCTGATGACCGGCGCAACCGGTTTCTCGAATTGATGCTTCAAATCGGCCTGAGCACCGCTCTTGTCCTTTTGTTTGCCTTTTTTCTTACCTTTCCCTGCAGCTTGTCCTCCTTGTCTTTTTTTCTTTTGACTTTCCATTCTGGCTGCTGCTAATTGCCGCACTTTTTCGGCATTTTTTTCTACCGCAGCTTCGAGGCGACGTTTTTTCTCTTCCTCTTTTTTTCTTTCGGTTTCTGTAAGTCTAGCTTTTCGCTCGGTTTCCTTGCGAATCTCAATGGCTTGAGCTTCGGTTAACGCTTCTTTATCGATCGCTTCGGAATCGTCTACGCCAATATCATCCTGAGGAGCCTCTGCCGTAGCGGCTTCGTCAACCGGTTGCTCCCGCTCGAATAATTCTTCTTCGCCTTTGGCTACCTTCTCTTCCGTTACAGCGCTAACCGGCGGCAGCTCGGTGCTCACCGGCGTCGGCTCTGCCTGAATCTGTTCCGCTGTTCTTTTGATTTCTTCCGACTCCTTCGGTTCATCCCCTACGGGCGCGACTTCAGTGCGTTTAACGTAGGTCTTCTTTTTGCGAACTTCGATACTGATGGTTTTTGCCGAGCTGCCCGGAGCGCTGCTTTGCTTCAGCTCGCTGACCGTCCTACGCTTCAACGTTACGCGTTTCGGAGCGGCATCCGTCTCCCCTGTCGATTTACCGTGCCGCTTACGTAAATGAGCCAGCAACTTAACTTTTTCGTCTTCACTAATTACGTCATCAGGGGCATGCACGGATAATCCGGCTTCTTTCAGTTGCTCTAATAATCGCTCTAGAGGTATACCCACTACCTCCGCTAACTGCCTTACTGTTTTATCACTCATATTTTGCCCCCTATCCTAATTCGCCCTGGTCCTCGGCAAACCATCGCTCACGCGCTTTCATGATTAATTTTGCCGCTCTTTCTTCATCCACACCGGTTACATCCAGTAAATCATCAACCGCCTGATCCGCGAGATCGTCCAACGTTACGATGCCCTGGCCTGCTAACTCATAAGCCAAGGCCTCATCCATGCCTTCCATCTCCAGCAGTTCTTGCGTAGGTTCTGCCGTCTCGATTTTTTCTTCCGATGCAATTGCACTAATTAACAGCGCGTCCTTTGCCCGACCTTTTAATTCGTCGACCAGTTCTTTATCAAACTCTTCAATTTCCAGCATTTCATTAACCGGAACATAAGCAATCTCCTCAATCGAATCGAATCCGACTTCGACCAAAATCGTAGCGATTTCTTCGTCGACACCTAATTGATCGATAAATAATTGTTTGGTTATATTGGCTTGAGCACCGCTGGTTTCTTGCGCTTTCGACGCATCCATCACGTTCAGCTCCCATCCTGTCAATTCAGTTGCCAAGCGAACATTCTGACCGCCTCGGCCTATCGCCTGAGACAAATTATCCGAACTAACCGCCAAGTCCATACTGTGCTTATCTTCATCGATTACGATCGATTCGATTTCGGCAGGCGCCATTGCATTGATTACAAATTGCGCCTCGCTTTCATGCCATAAAATAATGTCGATACGCTCGCCGGCAAGCTCGTTCGATACCGCTTGAACGCGTGAGCCTCTCATACCGACGCAGGCGCCGACCGGATCGAGTCTAGGATCGTTTGCCTTGACCGCGATTTTGGCTCTCGAACCCGGATCTCGGGCCGCACCCTTGATTTCGATCATACCCTCGCCGACTTCGGGAACTTCCAAACGGAACAATGCAACCAACAAGTCCGGTGCTGCGCGAGTCACAAACAATTGCGGTCCACGCGGTTCCGAGCGAACCGCTTTAAGATAACCTCTAACCCGATCCCCGATTCTAAACGACTCGCGCGGGATCATATCCTCTTTGGTGATGTAGGCTTCGACATGCCCGCCAAGGTCTAAGTAAACGCTGCCTTTTTCTATACGCTTGACGATGCCGGTAATCAATTCGCCGACTCTATCGGTATAGGCTTCGACAATTTTGCTGCGCTCGGCCTCGCGAACTTTGTGAATCATCACTTGCTTGGCGGTCTGTGCGGCAATTCGTCCAAACTCGACCGACTCGACTTCTTCCTCGAAAAAGTCTCCAACATTGATGTCGGGGTTTTTTTGCCGCGCATCGTCCAATAAAATTTGGGCATCGGGAAATTCGAGACCGTTTTCGAAATCATCATCCGGTTCGACGACTTCCCATCTGCGAAACGTCGTATAATCGCCGGTTTTTCTATTGATCGAAACGCGCGCTTTTATTTGGTTACCATAGCGTTTTATCGTTGCCGCTTCAAGCGCAGACTCGACCGCCTGGAAAACGATTTCCTTATCGATGTCTTTTTCATTCGAAAAAACATCCACTACCAATAAAATTTCTTTATTTGCCACTGTGCACTCCTTTATTAATTAAATACTCAGGCACCAGCCGCGCCTTACTCATCGCTTGAAATGGAATCTCGTAAACCCGATCGCCTTCCTGGAGAAACACGGTGTCATTGTCGACTGATTGGATTACGCCTGAAATTTTGCGGCGCTTTTCAATCGGTTTAAATAAGTTAACCGAGACCATGTGCCCAATGAAGCGCTCGAATTGTTGGATAGAAAATAGCGGACGATCGTCTCCCGGAGACGATATTTCCAGTTGATAATTACCCTGGATAGGATCCTCGACATCGAGCATCCCGCTGACCTGATGACTGACTTTCGAGCAATCTTCCACTAAAATTCCTTGCTCGTTGTCGATATAAATTCGTAATAAGCCGTTACGAGGATGCGGATTATATTCAATCCCGACGCACTCATAACCCAAGCCTTCAACAATCGGCTGAATCAAATTAACCAAATGTTCAGGTGCCTGCTTCATTTTTCCTCACTTATTTACGCACATAAAAAAAGAGCCAATGGCTCTTCCTTAAAGTCTATATTCGCTAAACAACCAACGATCCAAACGCCCAAAAAACAAAAAGCCCCAAAAGGGGCCTTTTTTAATCTGGTAGCGGGGGCAGGATTTGAACCTACGACCTTCGGGTTATGAGCCCGACGAGCTACCAAGCTGCTCCACCCCGCGATTGATTTGGTACATTATAAACACATTTTTGAATTTGGCAAGTTATTTGTGAGGTTTAAGAGAATTAAACGACTTTATGCCGTCATCAAACCGAAAATACAGCCGTGAAAGCATCGTAGGGTGCGCATCGCTCACCTTGCCCGGAGCCGAACCCGACGGGAAGTCCCGCCCAGGTGCGCGATGCGCACCCTACACCTGTCGCTTTATAGCCTATGATCACCAACAATATCCAAGATATTTTGAGATTAAAAAGCGGGAATACAGAAATTAGCTAAAATGGCGTTTTTCGACAGCCCAGCCAACGCCTCGCAATAAAACTTATAACCAGCCCATATCCACGATAATCAAAAGAATAACCCCGGACAGAATGCCGGCCAAAATATCATCGAGCATGATACCTAAGCCCCCGCTTACCTTGCGATCGACCCATATAATCGGCCAGGGCTTCACTATATCAAACAACCGAAACAACACGAAACCGACAAGCAACGCAGGCCAACTAAACGGCACCCAAAGCATCGTTACCAACAAACCTGCAACTTCGTCCCAGACGATACCGCCGAAATCATGCTCGCCTAATTTCTTAGCGGCCATTCCGCAAATTCCGACACCCGCGATCACGGCCGCCAGCGTCAAAGCGTAATAAAAATAATTACCGGCAAGCGCAAACAACCAACAAACCGGAATGGCCGCCACCGTTCCCATCGTTCCGGGCGCTTTTTTAAACAAGCCCGAACCGAAACCGAAAGCCAGAAACAACACCGGATCGGTCAATATTGTCTTAGCCGTTAATTGATTTGTACCTATCTTTTCAGTGAGAAAAATGCTCAAAACCTTGTACCCTCAACAATTCCGTCGTGCCGAGACGATGAATTCTCAGTCTCGGACTATCCTCGATAACGCCGATACGCGTAAAGCTTCCTGTCAATGATGCCGCTTTATCAGCCGGCACGGTAAAACATAATTCATAATCGTCTCCGGCACGTAGCGGCATGGTCCAATCGCCGGTTGTCTCGATATAAGCCTTAACTGCACCCGACAACGGCAAACTCTCCCAATCGAGACAAGCGCCGACGCTGCTTTGTTTCAAAATATGCCCTAAATCTTGCGCCAAACCGTCGGACACGTCGATGCAGCTTCGTGCGATATTGCGCAATGCCAGCCCTTCCTCGACACGCGGTTTCGGCCGGTTAAATCGTTCGAGCGAATCATGCGGCTGAGTACTGCAAAAATCACCTTGGGCAATTTTTAAGCCTAACCCGGCATCGCCGAGTTTACCGGTCACATAGACGCCATCCCCGGGACGCGCTCCCGAACGGCGCAAAGCTTGACCCGCCGGAACTATGCCCATAGCCTGCACCGTAAGCGTCAATGGGCCGGATGTCGTATCGCCTCCGACTAGATCGATACGGTAATGAGCGGCCAATTCGAAAAAACCTTCCGCGAATCGTTCAAGCCAGGATTCGTCGACATCAGGCAATGTCAACGCCAAGGTTACGGCAATCGGCTCGGCACCCATCGAGGCCAAATCACTCAAATTGACTGCCAGCAATTTATAACCTAAATCGCATGGATCGGCACCGGCCAGAAAATGCACATTCTCAACCATCGTATCAGCTGTTACCGCTAATCGATAACCGGCCGGCACGTTTAACAATGCGCAATCGTCGCCGATGCCTAAGTCGGTTACCGCATTCAACGATTTTTTTCCGGCGAAAAATCGCCCGATCAGGTCGAATTCAGCCGTTGGCATCCGAGGCTTTTCGGTTCTTTGCTTGGATTTCCACCGCTCGTTTTTGCTGAGCCACTTTATCGAGTATACCGTTGACGTAACGATGACTGCCATCGGCACCGAAGCATTTGGCTAGATTGATACTCTCGTTAAGTACGACACGATAAGGCATGTCCAGCCGATTCATCAGTTCATACACGCCGATTCTCAAAATTGCCCGCTCGACCGGATCGATCGCCTCGACCGGACGATCGACGAATTGCATCAACGTTTCGTCGATGACATCGAGGCTTTTCGGAATGCCATGAAACAATTCGTTGAAATAGCTTTTTTGAGCATCTTTCAAGCGCTCTTCTTCCAAAAACTGCATTTCGATCGCACTGAGGTTTTGACCGGTCATTTGCCACTGATACAACGCTTGCACGGCGGCTTTTCTCGCATTGGTACGCGCTTGACTCATCAGGCTTCCAACTGCAGGAACAAATTAACCATTTCCAGTGCCGACATTGCCGCTTCCGCGCCTTTGTTACCGGCCTTGGTTCCCGCACGCTCGATTGCTTGCTCGATCGTATCGACCGTCAACACGCCGAAACTGACCGGCACATCGTATTGCAGCGAAACCGACGCCAAGCCTTTGACACACTCGCCGGCGACATATTCGAAATGCGGCGTGCCGCCTCGTATCACCGCGCCCAAGGCAATAATCGCATCGTATTGCTTACCGGCGGCGACGCGTTGCACGACCATCGGCAGTTCGAATGCGCCCGGCGCCTTGACCAGGCAAATATCGTCTCGATTGGCCCCGTGACGGACCAACGCATCGATAGCGCCGGCTTCTAACTGCTCGACGATAAAACTGTTAAAGCGGGATGCAACGATGCAAAATTTACCGCCCTTCACTGACAAATGGCCTTCATAGGTTTTAATAGCCGACATCTAAACTCTCTTTCTCTTATTTTTCGATAGAAACGATCTTGTCAAGACCGTTTCCGTTAACTTCTCACACATTACCGTGAGATCCGTAACTGCCGTTTTAACGACGTGCGGGAATGATGAAAAACCCGTCATTCCGCCATGGACTGGCGGAATCCAGTGCCATGGATGGCATGCTTTTGAGACTCACAGGAGCCTAAAGCAAGCATGACTTATTTTCCGGTTTTAACTGTCTTTCGTAGACACCATATATGGGGCGCCGAAGTGGGATCGGTAGCCCCGTAGGGTACGCTGTGCGTACCATGGTGACCCCAAGATGCTCATGTACCAACCGAACCGCCAGGGCACGACTTTGGTACGCGCAGCGTACCCTACAATTTATATATAACGATGAGCGGATACCCCCCCCTGAGAGCTAGGAAATGAGACATCGATACCATTCATTGTCACTCAACACTCTCGGCTTTTCCTAACCTTGCTTAGGCGAAGGACAATCTGGGATCGCTCCCACAGAGAATTCGGAACCCTTGTGGGAGCAACGCCTTCGTCGCGACTAGATTTAAATACCGTTCTTGCCCACATAATCGACGACTTCCAAATCGAAGCCCGCCAAACCGACATATTTTTTCTGCGTGCCGATCACCTTTAAGCGGTGCACGCCTAAATCCGCAAGGATTCTCGACCCCGTTCCGGTCGAGCGCCAATCGCCGACGCTGTCTGTCGATGCCGGATTCACCACGCCGTTATCCTGCATTTGATACTGGTGAATATGCTCGACCAGCGACTTATTGTCCTCGTTTTGCCGAATCACGACAATCACGCCTCGGCCTTCATCAGCGATAATCCGCATCGCATCGCGCAAGGATACGCTATTTTCATTACGTTTCGACGAAAACAAATCGTCCAATAAATTACGGCCATGCACTCGAACTAGAACCGGGTCGTCGCCCGCCACCTGCCCCATCACCAAGGCCAAATGCAGCTTATTGTCGTTTTGATCCTGATACGCATACAAACGGAAATCGCCGAACTCGGTCGGAAAATTGCACTCGCTAATACGCTCGAGCGTATTTTCATGTTGAATGCGGTAATGGATCAAGTCAGCTATCGTACCGATTTTCAACTGATGCTGCTCGGCGAATTTCTCGAGATCCGGCCGCCTAGCCATACTGCCATCGTCGTTTAGAATCTCGACGATCACTGCAGCTGGTTCCACACCGGCCAAACGCGCCAAATCGCAACCGGCCTCGGTATGACCGGCGCGATTCAATACACCGCCGGACTGCGCCATCAACGGGAAAATATGACCGGGCTGCACCAAGTCTTCGGCGCGGGCATCGGACGCGACCGCAGCCTGAATCGTGCGCGCCCTATCGGCCGCCGAAATACCGGTCGTCACGCCTGTAGCCGCCTCGATCGACACGGTAAAGTTAGTCGAATGCGCGGTTTTGTTTTCATTGACCATCAACGGCAAACGCAACTGCCGGCAACGTTCCCGGGTCAAGGTCAGACAAATCAAACCGCGTCCGTAACGGGCCATGAAGTTGACATCTTCGGGACGAGCAAAAGTCGCCGCCATGACCAAATCGCCTTCGTTCTCGCGGTCTTCGTCATCCATGATGATGACCATTTTGCCTTGGCGCAGGTCCTCTATAATTTCATCGATTGTATTCATTTAGTTTAGAAAACCACTGCTTTTCAATAATTGTTCGGTCACGCCGCCCATGCCGCGCGCCGCCGAATCGCCGGCCATCAAGCGCTCCAGATAGCGGGCCAGCAAATCGACTTCAAGATTCACTTTATCACCGGCTTCGGTATCGCCAAGCGTCGTTTCCTGTAGAGTATGTGGCACGATATTGACGCCGAACACCGCGCCGTCGACTTCGTTGACGGTCAAGCTAATGCCGTTGATACAAATCGAACCTTTTTCAGCGATATATTTCGCCAAATTGTCCGGCGCCTTGAAGCGAAAACGATAAGAGCGGCCGTCGGAGTGTTTATCGAGTACCGTACCGATACCGTCGACATGACCGCTAACAATATGCCCGCCCATGCGTGTCGACGGCGTCAATGCCAATTCCAGATTGACCCGCGTGCCCACCCTAGCCGTTTTCAAGGTCGTGCGCGCCAACGTTTCGTTCGATACGTCGGCATAAAAATAATCCCGACCCAACTCGACCGCAGTTAGGCAAACACCGTTGACTGCGATGCTATCACCCAATTGAGCGTCGGCCAGCGGCAACTTGCCGGTGCTTATTTTAAGTCGGCAATCGCCGGCTTTAGGTTCGATCGCGGCAATGCTGCCGATTGCCAGAATAATACCTGTAAACATAGAAGGGCGGTGAATAGTGAATAGTGAATAGTGAATAGTGAATGGTGAATAGTTAGCAGTTAGCAGTTAGCAGTTAGCAGTTAGCAGTTAAAAAATAAACGCCATTTAGACATTCGTGCAATGCTTTGCTCGACCGATTTGTTTAAAAAGGCGAGTAGCCTGGATAAAGTGAAACGGAATCCGGGAGGCCTAGGCACGGAACATCCCGTATTTCGCTTCGCTGCATACGGGCTACGTGTTTTCAAGCCGGCTTCAGCGTCAGCCTGAGATCTGGCCCTATTTGTCTGATATCGCATAAGCTTAAATGTTTTTTATGGGCCATTTTTTCAAGCCCCGGCAAACGGAACAACCCTCGGCCTTCATCGCCCAATACATTGGTCGACATGTAGATGAGCCATTCGTCGACAAGATTTTCGGCCAACAAAGCCCCGCTCAAGGTCGGGCCTGCTTCGATAAATATCTCGTTAAACTGCAATCGCCCCAACAAATCCATCACCGCGGACAAATCGACCTTGCCGCTTCGCTCGGCAACGCAATACACTTCCGCGCCTAATTGCTGCAGCGCATCGATTTTACTTCTGTCCTGCGAACAAGTTACAACCACATTGCGACCCGGCAATGTCAATAAACGCGCAGTCGGCGGCATCCTAAGACGGGTATCGAGCACGACTCTGGCCGGCTGCAGGGTTTCGAATTCGACCCGCGCATTCAAGGCAGGATCGTCGGCCAACACCGTATTGATACCGGTCAAAATCGCCGAACTGCGGGCGCGATATCGATGTACATCGGCTCTGGATTGATCCGAAGTGATCCATTTACTCTCGCCGGAAGCCATCGCGGTGCGTCCGTCCAGACTCATCGCCAACTTGCCGCGTACAAACGGCAAACCCGTTTGCATGCGTTTAATGAAGCCCGGATTCAGTTTCATCGCTTCGTTTTGCAAAACGCCGCAGCGCACATCGATACCGACGTCATTCAATCTCGTCAAACCTCGGCCGGAAACCAGCGGGTTAGGATCTTGCATGGCCGCAACAACACGGACTACGCCGGCTTTGATCAAGGCTTCGCAACAAGGCGGGGTGCGCCCGTGATGGCTGCAAGGCTCCAAGGTAACATAAACCGTCGCCCCTTCGGGGCTTTGCGCCCGCTTGAGCGCCTCGACTTCGGCATGACCCTCGCCGGCCCGAGCATGCCAACCTTCGGCGATAATCGAACCTTCTTTAACCAATACGCAACCGACACGCGGATTCGGTTGCGTCGTGTACAGGCCGTTATGCGCCAATTGAATCGCCCGGGCCATGTAAAATTCGTCCGGATGCCACACTGAAGTCATCTTATTGCCGCTTCAAATGCTCGATCATATCGGTAAATTCGCTGACATCCTCGAAACTCCGATAGACCGAAGCGAATCTGACATAGGCGACATGATCGAGCACGCTCAACTCTCTCATGACTTTTTCGCCCAATTCTTGCGCCTTTATCTCGCGTTCGCCTTTCGTCGCCAATTCTTTGATGATTCGGCTAATGGCCTGCTCGATCGCATCGCTGTCCACCGGTCTTTTTTCCAAGGCCCGCAACATACCGGCGCGAAGTTTTTGTTCGTCGAAAGGTTCTCTTGCGCCGCCTCGTTTGATCACGCGCGGCAGACTCAACTCGGCCTGTTCGAAGGTCGTAAAACGTTCCTTACAGACCGTGCATTCGCGGCGCCTTCGGACTTGATCGCCTTCATTCGCCAATCTGGAATCGATCACTCGGGTATCTTGCGCCGAACAGAAGGGACATCGCATAATTTAATCGCCGATTACCATTGAAAAATATCGAGTCGTTGAGAAACCGGTGATTTTATAACAATTAAGCACGCTTACCGTAATTTATTTCGGGATAGGGAGGAATAAGGCGTGGATATCTTCGCGATGATTTCGTTAAAAGTAGGGTGCGCATCGCGCACCGGATTCGGTGCCGCGACGTTTCGTTGGGTTTGGCGTCGTGGCAAGGTGCGCGATGCGCACCCTACCGGATTTCCATTTCGGTCGGTTCGATGTGGTAGATGCCGGTCAGTTTACGTTTGAATTCATCGGCGATCAATCGAGCATCCTCACGCCCGGTAACGACGCGCGGGGTCAACAAAACGACCAATTCGGTTTTTCTACTCCCATATGAAGTGCTTCCGAACAACGGCCCGATCAATGGCAATTCATGTAGCCAAGGTACACCAGCTCTCCCGTAATCGTTTCTTTCTTGAATCAACCCTCCCAACACGATGGTTTCACCGCTTTGCACCGCGACCGAGCTAATAATTTCGCGAGTCTGAATATCCGGATTTCCTGCATTATTGTTAGATCGGTCAACTTCTTCGACGCTTTGTTCGATTTCCATGATTACCAAGCCTCCGGCATTGACTCGGGGTTTGATTTTCAATTTGACCCCGGTTTGCCGTTGCTGTAATTGTTGAGTCTGAATCAAGCCTGTGTCAGTGCCTCCGGTTACGGGAGTCGTAGTACCTGTTCTAAGAGACAACTCCGTACCGACTTGAATCGACGCCTCTTGATTATTCAGCACCATCAACGATGGCGTAGAAATAAAGTCGGCATTACCTTTAGAAGCTTCTGCGTTTAATAAAGCCTTGATATCACCTGAAATAAACGCATAACTTAAACCTCCTGACATTACACCTAAAGCCGCTTGAGCCCCTGTTTTTCCTATTGTTTGAAAAATATCTGTGTTTCCACCACCAGTAATTTGATTATCTCCACCTGTTCCATGTTCAAAAAACCACTGAATGCCATATTTGAGATCATCCGTCAACGTCACATCCACAATCGTCGCATCGATCAAGACCTGCAGCGGCATCACGTCCAATTGCTTGATAACACCTTTGATCACGTTGTATTCCTGAGCGGTCGCGACGATCACGAGCGAGTTATTGATCTCGTCGGGGATTATGCGTACATCCTCGACGCCCTTGACCTTAACCCCGGCGCCGGATGTTTGCATCGGACGCTGGACTTGGCGAATCTGACTACTTCGCCCTCCCAATCCGCTACTCTGTTGCGGACGGCTGGTGACTTCCACCGATCTTCTCCCTGCCGCGACCGAAGCCTGCCCCATGCCGACTTGGGAAGCCGGGATGCCGTAAATTTCGCTCAGGGTCGCTGCCAATTGCACCGCATCGACATGCTGCACTTTATAGACATTGACGCCGCCGCCGGTCGCCGATTGCGCCCGGTCGAGCCGGATGATCCAATTTTCGATGTCGCTCAGATAACGCGATTGATGCGTGATCGCCAATATCGCATTCATGCGCTCGATCGCGATGAAGCGAAAAAACTGGTTTTCATCCTCCTTGGCTTTTTTATCGAAAATTTGTTCCAGCTCTTCAATCAAGGTCGGCGGGTCGACATGCGTCAACGGAAACAGCGCGAACGATCGGCCGCGCATCATATCGACATCGAAAATCCCGACGATTTCCTGAACGCGCAACAACTCGGCCGCGGTGCCGCCTACCAGCAACAGGTTTCTGGACGGGTCGGCATGCAGCAAGGTTTTTTCCTGCATCAGCGGTTTGAGTATTTCGACGATATTGTCGACGCCGACATTTCTGACCGGGATGACGCTGACTTGATAACCGGCCGGTAAGACGCGTCCGCGCCGGTCGGCCAGCGACAAGGCCGAGGTATAGAGCGCATCGGCCGCCGGTTCGATATGGTAAACGCCGCCTTCGTCTTTGACCAAGGCCGCGCTGTTCATACTCAACAGCATTTCCAACGTCGGCAGCACTTGTTCGCGGGTCAACGGCTGAGTCGTTTGCAGAGTGACCTTGCCGGCGACTTTAGGGCTCAATACATAATTCTTACCCAAAATATCGCCGATAATGACCTTCGCGACCTCGCCAAGGTCGGCTTCGTCGAAATTCAAACTGAATGAACCCGGACCTTTGGCAGGACCGGGCCGCCCGATCGTATCGCCGACCGGACGGCCGGAACCTGGATAAATTTCGGCATGCAGCTTGTCTTTATCTTCTGCTTTGGTTTCCTCCCCCAATTGTTCGAAAAACTTTTGATGAGCTTCGAGGTCGTCGACTTTGGGCTGCTGCAAAGACAATTTTTGCCGGGTCTGAGGGCCTAACAATTCACACCCGGTAACCGATAGGGTTAACAATGCCAAAACAGTCGCGTGGATTCGGTTTACTTTATTCATCTTGTGTTGTTATTGCTGAATCAGGTTCACTAAAGCCGTTGTCCGGCGTTGCTTGGGGGACTGCCGGCGGTAGCTGCGGCGCTGCCGGACGTTGCGGTGGTGTAAGCGGGCGCCTACCGGGAGGTAATTCTTTTTGTTTCGGTTTTCTCAAGATCAACTCTTGCCGCTCCATGCCTCTTTCGAATATCGCTTTATCCGGTAAAATTTCAACTAAGCGCCAACCGTCGACCTCTTCTTCCACGGGCATTTTTTTATGGCTCTTTTGATCGGGTAGCGGCTTGATTCTTCGTAACAATACATGGGGCTTTTGCTGAACCGTATAGATACCGGTCAGTTCCCAATCCAAGGTTTCCGAACTCGTTTCCGACGCTCTTTCCGGTTCCGGTTCGGGCGCCGGGCGCCGGCCTTCGATAAATAGAGGGCGACTGACTAAATCGTTATACCGGTCTTCGCTTGGCCGATCGCTTTGAAATTGCGGAAACGCTAATGCTTCATAGTCTGTCGATAGCGTATTGGCTTCGCCGGCCGGCTCGCCGTTCGCCCGTCCCCAATACCACCATTCGCCGGCAATAACAACGACTAAAACCGCGCAGGCAACGCAGAGTAATTTGACTAATGCCGTATTGATCATGGCTCTTTACCCATGAAGCCGGAAGCCTGAAAGCTGATGTTCATTTTATTGCTTGGCTCGACCTTTCGGGTTTTTCGGTTACGCCTGCCTCGCTCGGGACGGATATCAAGGTCGTCGATCATTATGAAGGGCACGGCCGATTCGAGTTGCAGCAAAACCGAGCGGAATGCTTCCATATCGCCGTTCATTCTGATTTTTATCGCGATTCGACTATATTGGCCTTCGGTTTTACTCGGCAATACCTGAGTACTGATCAATTCGGCACCGGCATTGGCAATCGCGGCTCTAACCGACTGTTGTAATTCCGCGGAAGCCAGGGCCTCCGATTTGTGTCGGCTGAAAAAACTTTGTGCGGCATTGGCCTGCTTGATTTTTTCGACATTGGCTGTCACGGCTTCTTTTCTGTCGGTTATCCGTTGATAGCGGTCCAAACGAAACAGCAGCTCGTGTTTTTCTTCGCGTAAGTCCAAGGCCGCATTGATCAAGGGCACCACCAGAAAGCCGATCGCCATCAATACGACCGCAATCAACAAGCCTACGGCGGCTAGGCGTTGCGGCGGGTATTTATCGAGTAGCGTCATCATCGCTCCTAGCTTTAATGTCCACGGATAGCTGAAAACGCTCTAAACCGCTCAGTCTATCCCGAGTGACCGGCGATACGAAACGGGCATTGACAAATAACTCCGATTTTTCCAATTTTGAGATGAGTGCCGAAGCAGTCGGCGATTGGCCTTGAAACTGTAGCCGACCTTCGTTAAAACGCAAATAATTGAGCCAGGTATCGTCTTCTATCAATTCGCTGAGGGTGTTCAATATATCGACGATTGCCGGCGACTGCTGTTTTTTGGCGATCAATTGTTGTGCTCGCGCAATAATGGTATCGATTTCCGATTGAATATCTTCAACGACTCTCGCTTCTTTTTCGATAACCGCAATGTCGTCCCTGAGAGCCGCTACAGCGCGGCTTTCCAGCCAAACCGGCAAGACCATCGCGACGGTTAGCAGTAAAAAAAACAACGCGACCAAACCGCCGTGTACATAGCTGTGCCAAGGTATTTTGTTTTCCCGGCGATGTTCCGGCAAGAGATTATAATGGGAGACGTCCGATTCCGGTTGATTGCTTACCGGTTCGTAGTCAATTAGCGACGGATGCAGCGTCAATGCCGTCAATTCATCCAATACGGCATCCAATTTGTCCTTTGGCGTCAACACCAAAACGAGGCGCACGATGCCGGCCTGCTTGTTTTTTTCGACCAGTTTGACCGAAAAATAGACTTGATCTTTGTTAAACGGGGTCAGGCGATCGATTTCGTAAGCAATCACTTGCTGTAAATTTTCTGCGGCGGCAATCGGAAATGTCAATTCCTTGCTAATCGCATCGGAAGGCGCAAGCCGCACGATGAATTGGGTTTTCTCGTAGCGCGCATCTTTTGCCAAAATTTTCTTGATCGCCTCGACTCCCGCCGCATCCCTTGAAAATTCGCCAAGGTTTTCGCACGCTTCGCCGACTTCATAGGTTAACGAAAATGCGGAGGCATGAGGCCGTAAAATCAGTTTACTTTGTTGCTGATCAAGAATTTTCTTGATCTCTTCGGGCAATAAATGAGAAAGCTCGCTTCCCCACCAACGAAAAAACTTTTTTACATCCAGATCAATGTTCGCATCAAGATTCAGCATTGGTCATGTTTTGTTTCTAGTTGAGTTTCAGTGGGTAAAAATACGAACTGTTCATTTAAAGTTAAGACTGGCGTGCTGTCTCATGAAAATCGATTTGTCCGTGTTACATAAACAGCTTAGGTTATAAGAAAAAAATGACAATAATACGTCTTTTCCGTTAAACGAGTTTTAGTGGAAAGGTGCGCGATGCGCACCCTACGGCCTTGGCAAGCAGGGTTTGCAACCCCGTCCTACACGTTTTGACCGTGACCTATGCAAGCCACGGCGCTTGGCTCACATCAATAATTTTCCATTTCATAGGCGAATAAAGAATGAACTTTGGAATGTATCGGTTGCCATCGCGCCACCGAAAAAGGTTCACCCGGGTTATCCGAACGCCTAACCAAAACCTTGACACCCGCCGTGACGCCCTCGCCGACCATGGCCTCCGAAACGATAGTCAACGCGCCGCTTGCCTGTGTACCGGGCTGCGCTTGCTCGTCGTCCAGCATTTCGAATTCTCCCGGCATCTCGCCACCCTGCTCAGTCGGCGAAAAAGATCTGACCCTAGGAACGGCATCCTCGGCATCGGATCCGCCCGTTATCGGCTTAGCGGCAAAGTCGTCCTCGCTTTCCAGCATATATCGCAATTCCGCCGAGGCTTTGTCAAGATCGACACTCGCTTGACCGGATTCAATAGTAATAAACGGCTCCAACCATTCGTAGAGCACGGCGTCCACGCCTAAAACCATTTGCAATTCTTCAAGAGACTGGAATGCCTGGTTACGGGGGGCATATCTCAAGCCGGCCGCTTGATATTCTTTTTTCTCGGCGCCGTCTTCTCGCGTTTCGTCATCCTGATCGCGCCAATCGATTATGGCGTTAGCGACCTGCGTTTGCATATCGGCCTCAATCGTTGCGTGCTTCAAAAGTTTAAGTAACAAGTCCAATTCCGCCCGATTGATATCGACCTTGCCGTTTTCCGCAAGAATGCGGACTCGAATCATGGCCTCATCGAAACTAAATTCATAAATTTGGCCGTCGGCATCCCAGCGTTTTAACGGGTCATCTTCCAGCATCATCAATTCCGCCACCGCAATGCCTGCCTCCGCAAAAGCTTGGGCCTCGGCCCTAGTCTTCATACCGAACATTATAGACGATTCCCGGCGCATACTCAGCGCAAAACTACCGGCCATGATCGTTAACAACGTCAGCACCCAAAGCACCAACACCAATGCCAAACCTTTTTGCCGCATTAATCGAACCCCTGGTCAATGCCGTCCGAAAATTCGGGATCGACGGCGGTATCCGCCGCGGCTTTTAAGGCGATGAACATATCTGGCCAATACAATTCGTTGTCGCGGACAATCCTAATTCTGACCAAACGCGGTAACGCTTCTCTATCCACCCACTCATCCTGCCACCCGTTTGCTCCGGAAAGCGGATCCATGCCGAAATAACCGACCTGGAAAGAGTTCACATGCTTAAGAATTACGACGCCTTCATCCTGCGCCGTTTGCTCTTCCGCTTCCGGAAAGAAGGGTTGAACCGCAACGGTAAGCCATTTGTCGCCGCCCATTTGCCGTAAATACACGCTAAACATTTGCAAACCGGGACGAGCCGCACTGGCCGGAAGCGGCGATACGAATTGAAGGGCATCGGGTCTGCCGACAAACGAGAAGGCTCGTTCTTGATCGGGGTTAAAGTCTTGCCACAACGGTTGCGTGACGCCCAAGTGCCTGCGAAAAAATTGATAGACCAACGCGGCTTCGCCGCTCTGAGCCACTTTACCCTCGCCCGCCTCCCAGCTTTGCGCGCTGATTCTGAGCGTGCCGAATAGCAAGACCATCATGACGCTCAATAAGGTCATGGCCAACATAATTTCTATTAGGGTAAAACCGGCTTGATTCTTGGAAATCGTTAGCGTGGCTTGAGGGAACGGTGAAAAAGTTCCTGCTGGAATTGTAACAGCATCTTGGCTATCACGACCTTCGCGATGTGTACTTTTCGATGTGCAATGAGTTTTAGACATGGGCGGCTATCGACTACTTGCGGCTTCCGCCTGACCTAATCGTAGCGTTTTCAATTGGAAAACGCGCGGTTCGGCGCCTTCTTCTGACCAACTAACCCTAACATCGATGCGATACAATAGCGGCAATTCGTTTTGATTACCTGAAGGTTGCAGTTGAAAATCGGCCGGCCTGATGGTAACTAGCCATTCATAACGATCGAATTCCGTACCTGAAAATTGGCTGGCTTGCAGCGGCGTTTCCACGCCCGCTCGCGCCATTAAAGATTCCGCTATTTGCACGGCCGACGAATAATCGTCGGCAACGATTGCGGTATTGATACCGCCCGAGAAAATCCGGAGCAAAACACCCAAGGCCATCGCCATAATCGCAAAGGCCACAAGTATTTCCATCAATGAGAAACCTTGCTGCTTAGAAACGAGCATGAAATAACTTCATCAAATGTCGGAAGGGGGTTCGGTGCAGGGCAAACGCATTAAAATAATCAACATATCAATATGTTATCCTGTTGCTTAGAACGCTTAGTCAATTCGGTTTAACTTATGGTACCCCTCCCTGGGCCCCGTTAGGCCGCGCCGAGCACTGGCGATTTTGCCGAGAATAGCCCGTTAGGGGAGCGGCAGGGATGCCGCTCGTTTTCGGAGGGCTAAGGATAGCCCTTCCGAAAACCCTCGGCAAAATCGTCAGCGCGCAGGATGCAGC
>JAHJSQ010000046.1 GCA_018830325.1 Gammaproteobacteria bacterium | reverse complement strand
GTGGGAATGCCTGAGTACCGCTCCAGCGGTACGAGACGCTAGAGCGTCTCGGGCGGCATTCCCACGCTGGAGCGTTGGAACGATAGGGGGTGTGAATAATTACTTCGAGATTGGTGTAGTATTCACTTCAACTATTAACGCAACACAGCATTTATACTTAATCTCATTTAAACAGTCACTGAACCCAACGGTATTCGTAATGATCTTTAGCCACAAAAAAACCGTCATGGTCACCTCGTCACAAGCCTTGCCCGGCCGAGATACGTCCGTTAGCGTAACTCAGAATCACTTTGTCACCGGGCACACGATCGTTCCGCCTTTTCCCGATCACTTAGCTCTTGCACTATTCGGCATGGGCTGCTTTTGGGGAGCCGAACGAAAATTCTGGCAATGCCATGGAGTTTACAGTACTGCGGTCGGCTATAGCGGCGGCTATACACCTAACCCAAGCTACGAGGAAGTCTGCACCGGAAAAACCGGTCACAGCGAAGTCGTTCGAGTGGTCTTCGATCCGAAACTCATAACTTATGAGTACCTATTGAAACTATTTTGGGAATCTCATAATCCGACGCAAGGCATGCGCCAAGGTAACGATATCGGAACACAATATCGCTCGGGTATTTATTTTTACTCAACGGAACAGGAAAAAGCCGCATGCCGGTCGCAAAAATACTATCAACAGAGATTATCAAACAACGGCCACGGCCTGATTAGTACCGAAATATTACCGGCCGACATTTTTTATTATGCCGAGGACTATCATCAACAATATCTGGCCAAAAACCCGGGCGGTTATTGCGGATTAGGCGGCTTGGGGGTTAGCTACGATTAGCATGGAATAGCAGCCAACTAGCTACAATCGCTTTCCGACAGGCAAAAAAAAAGCGGTTTACAAAAACCGCTTAAGAAGATATTTAGGAAGGATATATAACGCAACTTTCAGCATTGAGATTTAAAGTAAAACCTCAAAAGTTAGATATATACTAGCAATATGAAATGCAAATAAAAATGTGACATATTGTCGCAGCCTAATCTGTCATCGATTCATAGCCGCTAATATTGGTATTGGTATTTTTCTGGTTCCCATGGTCCTCCGTGGGAACCCATACCTTGGCCGCAGAAACAAGACCGGTATGCATTCCCACGCTGGAGCGGTGGGAACAAGGGAATTCCTTCTCAATTCACTCCCGAAAAATTAATTTAACCAATTAAAGTATTTCATGTTTTCAGACATACTGCCTAAAACCGAATTATCGACAAAACAAAACCTGAAATGGCTCTTCATCTTGAGAAATCTGATGATAGCCAGTCAATCGGTGCTCATCCTAATATCCGTGCATGGACTAAACATCGTTCTACCTCAGGAACAGCTTTGGCTAGTCGTGCTTTCGATTGCATCGGTCAATCTCTATACTTGGATGCGTTTGAAAACGGACGACCCGGTGACCGAACTAGAAATTTTTTCTCATTTGGTCATCGACGTCTTGAGCATTGCAGCACTCCTCTATATGACGGGCGGCGCCTCCAATCCGATTATCTGGGTGTTTTTGTTGCCGTTGATCATTACTGCGATCATGCTGCCGCCGTCTTATGCATGGTATATGGTGATTTTGACCACATCGACTTATACGGTTTTAATCACCTACAACATACCCTTGCCGGCCATAGAACCTCATATACCGACCACAACACCCGAATTGATGATGATCGAAAAAATGACTGCCGACTCGCCGCATTCGGACATGGATCATTTCGAAATGCTGCGCCAAATGCACGAAATAGGCGATAAGCATTATTTCAATCTGCATATCTTCGGCATGTGGTTCGGTTTTGTATTCAGTGCAGGTTTGGTCGCATTTTTTGTTGTGGAACTAGCGAAAACACTTAGAGCTCAGGAACGGTCGCTCGCCGAAGCGCGTGAAAATGCCTTACGGGATGAGCGTGTTGTTTCGCTTGGCACCCTAGCGGCAAGTGCCGCTCACGACATCAGCACACCGCTGGCAACTATTGCGATCGTCGCCCATGAATTAGAAAACGAATACCCCGATCACCGCTATCCCGATCTACATGAAAAAGCCCAAATCATGGCTCAACAAATCAACCGTTGCAAACAAGCGTTATCAGTCATGTCGGCCAGCGCGGGTGAAATGCGGGCGGAATCCGGTAAAATCATGCCGTTGATCGAATATATCGATGAAGTAATCAGCCAATGGCGCACGCACAGACCCGAAACCAAACTCAATTTGTTTATCAATCCTGTAGTGCCGACAAATGCCGGCATCATTGCCGAACGTACACTGACTCATTCGTTGATCAACATTTTGAACAATGCCGCCGAAGCGACTCAAGACGACCTCGGCATCGAATTTCATGCCTCTTGGGACTTGGAACAAGCCCATATAAAGATTCGCGACTTCGGCCCCGGCGTGCGTTCGGAAATTTTGGAACTGATCGGTAAACAGCCGGTCATTAGCAATAAGTCCGGCCTAGGCGTAGGGCTTTTTTTAACGTGTAGCACCATTCGCCGGTTAGCTGGCAAAATAGAATTCACTAATTTAGAATCCGGCGGGGCTTGTGTGGATATTACCCTGCCTTTACTCGCTTTGGAGGAAGCAAATGACATCACAGGAACCGGATAAACCTCGATTACTTTTAGTCGACGACGACGAAACTTTTTGCAAGGTGTTACAAAGCGCATTGGAAAAACGCTCATACGAAGTCCTGGTCGCCAACAACGTCGAAAACGGAATCAAACTCGCCGAACAATTCGAGCCTGAATACGCGGTGATCGACTTACGCATCGGTCATCAGTCCGGTCTGGAATTAGTTAAGAAGCTAATGTCGCTCGACGATAACACGCGGATCGTGATGCTAACCGGTTTCGCCAGTATCGCCACGGCGGTTGAGGCTATCAAACTTGGTGCTATTCATTATCTGACGAAACCGGCCAATGCCGATGAAATTGTCGCCGCACTGAATAAAAACGAAGGAGACGCTTCGGTCAGCATCAATGAAAACCCGCTATCGATCAAACGCTTGGAATGGGAGCATCTACAAAAAGTGCTGATGCAACATGACGGCAACATATCGGCTGCGGCGCGCGCACTAAACATGCACCGCAGAACCTTACAACGCAAACTTGATAAGCGGCCCGTTAGAGAATAATAACGCCGCCTAATCTCTAAGCCGCCTCTTTCACTATCATGTAATCCATAAACCTAAAAAGAGCAGTTGAGAGCTTCAAACTACTGTTCGCCCTGAGTCCTTCGGCTGCGCCTGTTGAAGGGTAGCTTGAAGTGTTGTAGACCCTTCATGCTTCGACTTGGCTCAGCACGAACGGTCTACAACACATATCAACTGTTCTTTTTAGGTTGACGGACACCCCGGTGCCGAATTTTGATCTTCGATGGGTATACATCCAGTCCGATTCCGATAAGATAGCACCCACCGAAGATTCACAGGCCTCACCGATAGCTCAGCAACATCTTGCAGTGCTTTGATAGTTATTTTTAGCTATTATTCCATCTTTGTATAACCGAAAAATGTTAAAGCCAGGTTTACAGACCCAAAGGCCTAGACTGAAATGAAAAAGGTTTTTCATGCCCGGATTTTTTTCTAAACAACGTATAACCACCTCTCCCGCCTACAACCGCTGGCTGGTGCCGCCCGCCGCTTTGTCAGTGCATTTGTGCATTGGCCAAGCTTATGCGTTTAGCGTATTTAACGAACCTTTGACTCGGGTGATCGGAGTTTCGGCTTCCTCGCCTGACGACTGGAAATTGACCGAGCTGGGCTGGATTTTCAGTCTGGCCATCGTTTTTCTGGGAATATCGGCCGCATTCGGCGGTAAGTGGCTCGAAAAAGTCGGCCCGCGCTTGACGATGTTCGTGGCCGCGTGCTGTTTCGGTGGCGGTTTTTTGATTTCGGCATTAGGCGTTTTTTTGCATCAAATCTGGCTGCTGTATTTGGGCTATGGCGTCATCGGAGGCATCGGTCTCGGTTTAGGCTATGTCTCGCCGGTTTCAACCTTGATTAAATGGTTTCCCGACCGGCGAGGCATGGCGACCGGCATGGCAATCATGGGTTTCGGCGGCGGCGCGATGATCGGCGCGCCATTGTCGGTATTGCTGATGGATCATTTCCAATCGTCCGTATCGGTCGGCGTGATCGAAACATTCTTGACGATGGGCGGTTTATATTTCTTATCGATGATGATCGGCGCACTAACAATTCGCACGCCGCCCGAAGATTGGCGCCCCGAAGGTTGGAAACCGCCCGTACTGCGTAACAAGATGATCACGCATCGCCATGTCCATATCGATCAGGCCTTGAAAACGCCGCAATTCTATTTGCTGTGGCTGGTTTTGTGTTTGAATGTGACGGCAGGTATCGGTGTACTGGGACAAGCTTCGGTGATGATTCAGGAAATATTCAAGGGACTCGTCACGCCTGCGGCCGCGGCCGGCTTCGTCGGTTTGTTAAGTCTATTCAACATGGGTGGGCGTTTTTTCTGGTCCACCGTGTCCGACTATATCGGGCGCAAGAGCACTTATTTTGTATTTTTTGCCGTCGGCGCAGGGCTTTATGCGGCTGTTCCTTCGGTCGGCATGTCTGGAAACATTGCCTTGTTCATCGTGCTTTACGCGGTTATTTTGAGCATGTACGGCGGAGGCTTTTCATCGATTCCCGCTTATTTGGCCGATATTTTCGGTACGCGTTATGTCGGCGGCATTCACGGCCGACTTCTAACCGCATGGTCGACGGCTGGCGTGTTGGGCCCGGTTTTGGTCAACTATATCCGAGAATTTCAGATCGCCCAAGGCATCGCGAAAACCGATGCCTATAACGTCACGATGTATATCATGGCAGGCATTTTACTCTTGGGTTTTTTCTGTAATTTATTGATCAAGCCGGTACATGAAAAGCATTATATGCAACACGATGAATTCGACGAACTGGACGGCGCTTATCCGCTCGATGAGTCTCGGAATACGAACACTTCAACATCAACAAAAACCGCTTCGTGAGCCTCCTCCGATGAAAAACAGCAAACCTTTTAAACCCGGCCAATGGATACTGTTGCTAATATTTTGGCTTTATGTCGCCATTCCTTTGATTTGGGGCGTGTGGTCGACGTTGCGTAAATCCATGATTTTGTTTAATTAACCTGCCCAATGCGATTCAATATTTAGGCGGATTATAGAAGGCTTATCAAATGAAAAGAATTTGCGTTTATTGCGGGTCTAGATCCGGAAAACGGCCCGAATATACTCTTGCTGCACATCTTCTCGCTAAAGAACTTGCGCTCCATGACATCGGTTTAGTTTACGGCGGCGCCCACGTAGGGATCATGGGACAACTTGCCGATGCCGTATTGGCGCAAAACGGAGAAGTCATCGGCGTGATTCCTCAAGACTTAGTGGATAAGGAAGTAGCTCACTATGGACTGACTGAACTTAAAATTGTCGGATCGATGCATGAACGTAAAGCCTTAATGGCCGATCTAGCCGACGGGTTTATCGCCTTGCCCGGCGGACTAGGCACGCTGGAAGAATTATTTGAGATACTGACTTGGGCGCAACTGGGCTTGCATCGAAAACCCTGCGGCTTGCTCAATATTGACGGCTACTATGACGGCTTGGTTGCGTTTTTGGATCATGCCGTTGACGAACAATTCGTCAAACCGGTCGATCGTTCGATGCTGTTGATTGAAAAACACCCAAAACAATTATTGGATGCTTTTTCAACCTATCGAGCGCCATCAGTCGAACAATGGATCGAGCGGGGCGCCACTTAATGATTGTAACGGATCAAACCAACCGACTAGCTGTTAATTCGTCTCAATTTAAAGTTAGCCTTTTTTGAGTATATAGGGAGTAGTTCCCAGGGCGAAAAACTATTTGAAATAATCCCAAGGGTACTCGGGCTTCAAAATCGGACGAAAGCCGGCCGGCAATGGAAACGGCGCAGAAAGAAACTCATAGACGCCCACCATCGTGCGCGTTACCATCATACCCAACCCCATAGCGAATCCCATCGGTATTCCGATTGCAGGGCCCTGAGCCTGACTCTCCTTAACCATGTTCCCCGGAATCTCGAGCACTCCAGTCGTCATCCCGGCTAATCCACGCAACGATTTATCGGCTGCGGAATACGCATTCGCGTTTTGCACAGAAAACATCATAAAAACTGTAAAAAAAACGATGAAATATTGTCTTGGAATTTTCATATACCCTCCTTATAAAAAATTTAAATTAAATAAATCCTATTGAATAACAGCATTGTTAATTCAGCCTTAACAGGGCAATATCGCAGTAAGAAATCAACATTATTGTTGCGATTGCAAATAGTTTTGCAATCCGATTCTATCGATTAACCCCAATTGCTGTTCCAGCCAATGCGTATGATCATCCTCTGTATCCTTTAGCATGCCTTCCAAAATTTCTCGGGTCTGATAATCTTGCACCGATTCGCAAAAGGCAATGACCACCCGCAATGAAGCTACGACATTTAATTCCAATTCAAGATCGTTTGTCAGCATATCCGAGACATTCGAACCGACCTTTAGAGGCTCACGCTTGGATAAATCCGGAGTACCCTCCAAAAATAAAATGCGCTTGATTAATGCATCGGCATGAGCCGTCTCATCTTGCACTTCATGAGCAATGCGTTCGTAGAGTTTACCGAACCCCCAATTTTCATACATACGCGAATGAATAAAATATTGATCGATTGCTGTCAATTCGCCGGCCAATAATTCGTTCAAGCGCTCGATAACTTGACTATTACCTTTCATCTGTGACTCCTTAATTCGTAACACATTGAACCGATACAACAAACGCAACGGTCATTATAATGCCTCAGAATAATATATTTACCGAATAAGTGTACACATAAATTAAAACCGATCGTTTAGCTCTGCTTCGTGAACGTTACTGTGAAAGTACGCGAACCGTACCCAGTCACCCCTCGCACTTTCATTTGCCGGGGCGATGGACAGCTTCTTCATGATCGTTACGGTTAGATGCTTTTTCTAAGATAGAAAACAGCAGGCAATAAAAAAGGCCTACGACCAAAGATCGTAAGCCTTCAATAAATGGCGTCCCCAGGGGGGTTCGAACCCCCGTTACCGCCGTGAAAGGGCGGTGTCCTAGGCCACTAGACGATGGGGACTAAAACGGATCGGTATTTTTTTCAGAACCGATATCTGAACTTTTTTGTGCGAAATGGCGTCCCCAGGGGGGTTCGAACCCCCGTTACCGCCGTGAAAGGGCGGTGTCCTAGGCCACTAGACGATGGGGACTTAAGACGCTAATTCAATTGGTGGAGCCAAGCGGGATCGAACCGCTGACCTCAACACTGCCAGTGTTGCGCTCTCCCAGCTGAGCTATGGCCCCTCACTTGAGTCCGCATATTCTACAGGATTTTAAATTCTTGTCTAGCTTTAATTTAAAGACTTGATAAAATCCACGGCACGAACCAATCGCGCCAATGTTTTTTCGCGCCCCAACAACGCCAATGTCATATCGATCGGGGGCGACACCGCAGTCCCGCAAACCGCTACTCGCAGGGGTTGCGCGACTTTTCCCAAATTCAACCCCAAGGTCTCGGCTAAATTGACGACAATTTGATGCAAAGCCTCTCCCTGCCAATTATTCAGCCCGCTAAATTGATCATGTAGCTGTTGCAAAACATCCGCACTCTCCGGTTTGAAATTCTTTTTTGCAGCCTTTTCATCGTATTCATCGAAGTCCTTGTAGAAATAGCGACTGATCGTGGCCATTTCGACCAAGGTTTTGCAACGCTCTTTTTGAACTTTGACTAACTCAACCAAATCCGGTCCGTCGGTAGGGTCGATACCTTGCTCGCCCATGTGCCAACTTAAATGCCGCGCGACATGAGCCGGATCCGAGTTCATGATGTATTGATGATTGAGCCACAATAGCTTTTCCGGATTGAATGCCGATGCCGACACATTGACGTCTTTTAGTTCGAAATACTCGATCATTTCGTCCAGGCTAAAAATTTCCTGATCGCCATGCGACCAACCCAACCGAACCAGATAATTCAATAGCGCTTCGGGCAAATAGCCTTCATCCCTGTACTGCATCACGCTGACCGCGCCATGGCGTTTGGACAATCTCGCACCATCCGCGCCCAATATCATCGGCAGATGTGCATATTCCGGAATCGGAGAGCCCAACGCCTTCAATATATTCATCTGTCTCGGCGTATTGTTTATGTGGTCGTCACCGCGAATCACATGAGTCACCCCCATATCCATATCATCGACGACGACACTGAGATTGTAAGTCGGCGATCCGTCGGAACGTGCGATAATCAAATCATCCAATTCTTTGTTCGAAACGACAATATCACCTTTCACCAAATCCTTGATAACCACCTCGCCGTCATCCGGGTTCCTAAATCGAATCACAGGCATGACGCCTTCAGACACGCCCGAAGTTTCCCGGCATTTGCCGTTATAACGAGGCTTTTCTTTGTTCGCCATCTGCTCGTTACGCAGTTGTTCCAGCTCTTCTTTACTGCAATAACAATAGTAGGCGTCCCCCTGGTCGAGCAGTTGCTGTATGACGGCTTTGTAGCGTTCGAACCGGTGCGTCTGATAGAAAGGCCCTTCGTCGTATTCCAAGCCCAACCAAGCCATTCCCTCTAGAATCGCATTGACCGATTCTTGCGTCGAACGCTCCAGATCGGTATCTTCGATTCTTAAAACAAACCGGCCGCCGTGCTTACGGGAATACAACCAAGAAAAAAGCGCGGTCCGCGCGCCGCCGATATGAAGATACCCCGTCGGACTCGGGGCAAATCGTGTTTTCGTCGTCATTTGTTATTTATTCGTTTTCGATAAAATCTTTTTTGCGTATTCATTTGGAATTTGCTTGGAAGCTCGCATGCGTATTGCCTGGTAGTTAAACCCCACACTACCCTTTGGCGCCTCGTTCTTTCCGAGAATAGCCAAGGAAGCTCCATGACCTTTTGCAGCAGCCTTTTCATACCATTGCGTGGCTTTTTTGACATTTTGAGGCATACCTAAGCCTCTATCATACATTGCAGCAACTACGACTTCAGCTTCGAGCAAACCTTGCTCAGCCGCCTTAAGCATCCACCCGGCGGCTTGTTGCTCATCGACTTCAAAACCATCTCGACCTAATAAATATAAGGCGCCCATTTTAGCTTGCGCAAGCGCATCGCCCTGTTCCGCCGAAGCCTGAACAGATGCTTTGGCATCGGCTTCTTCAGCATGAACCATACCAATCTCGGCTAAAACCAACAGGCAAGCTATCGTTGTTATTTTAATCATTCCTCTAACCTCATGCATCGATTAACGACAGAGTTGTTGATAAAATGCTTTCGGCAAATCAAATGTTTTACTTTCCGACCCGCCGAAACGAAACAACTCTCAGAACGCGTATTATTTCACGACATAGCCCTGAGAGGAATTAAACATTCGGTAAATTCAGAATTCCGCACTCTTCTTAGAAAGGATTTACAGTTCTATTAGCATTGAGCGAGCCTTATCTCACGACTCACAATTGACCATGAATAGCTATTTGTCTTGAATGGCTATTTGTTCGAAAATACACTCTGAAAAGCAACCTGCGTAACTTAAATGACCGACCTTTACCGACTAAACGATATTCGTTTCCTTTACGTTGATAAGGTAGCACTCACACTGCCTTCGCTTAGCGTCAAAACCGGTAAAATCACTGCATTGATCGGCCCTAATGGTTGCGGAAAAAGCACCTTACTTAACATGTTGGCTTTTTTAGATTCGCCGCAGCAAGGCAACATCGCATTCAAGGGGGGAACCGTTCGCACCAAAAAGCAACTGCAAGCATTAAGAAAGCGCGTTGGGCTACTAACCCAAAAACCTTACATGCTGCGGGGCACGGTGGCTGATAATCTAAAACTTGCGCTAAAATTACACGGCGCACCGAAACTGCTTTGGCAAACCAAAATTAACGAGGTTCTCAACCGTTTCGATGCCATTCATTTACTCAACCGGCAAGCCAATATGCTGTCGGGTGGGCAACTGCAAAAAGCGGCTCTTGCACGCGCACTGATTAACGACCCCGAGGTTTTGTTATTAGACGAACCATTCAGTTACTTGGATCAAGCCGCGAACATTATGCTTGAGGAGTTCATTCAAGATTACAGAACTTCCACTCGTAATTTGATCTTTAGCACCCACAACCGACTGCAAGGCTTAGCGCTGGCCGACGAAGTCATAACGCTCATTAACGGCAGCCAGGTTCAAACGCCGTTACTGAACTTGTTTCATGGTCATCTGGACAATCATATTTTTAATACGGGTAAACTGAGTGTCGTTTTAACCGGGGACATCGAAGGATGTCGGCATATTTCGATCGATCCGCATGAAATTGTCTTGTCCAAAGAACCTTTTTGTTCCAGTATTCGCAACCAATATCCGGGACGCGTCACATCAATTTCGGAGGAAATGGGCAAGGTGAGAATCAACGTTTCAGCCGGCGAAATTTTTCAAGCCCTTATTACCTTCGAAGCGTTACATGATTTAAAGTTGCAATTGGGAGATGAAGTTTGGGTTAATTTCAAGTCGAATTCGATCGTAACATTTTGAAATAAATATTCTTTTACATTTCTTATCTAATAAGCGAGTTGACGAACCCTTACGCATCAAGATAAGGAAGTCGCTAAAATTAACTTACTGAATTGCCAAAGTTTCATTTAGGGCGCTTCCCCGAATATGCTGCTACCCAAGCTCCAGCTCTCACCGTTATACACAAGTATCGGTAAACTTGCTAAACAGAGGTCATCGTATACCTGGAAACGGTGCTGTTTGATAAATCTGCGGATATTGAACATCAGTGACTTTCCCTCACCTAGCGTTAGGTGAGGGAAAGTCGGGAACGTTGGGCGACAAAAAATGGTATCGAAGCCTCATTAGCTAAGATTGCAAAACAGTAATTTTTTTCTGGTTCCCACGGTCCTCCGTGGGAACCCATACCTTGTCAGCCGAGGCAAGATCGGTATGCATTCCCACGCTGGAGCGGTGGGAACGAGGAAAACAGTAATTTTTGACTTATGTATAACGATGAGAGCTCCAGCTTGGGTAACCTGTTCAGGAAGCTCTAGATTCCCGACAATCAAGGAAGATTGAACGAGCGAATCAGGGTTGATTGCGAATGTTCCTAGGTTGTGCCGGTCTCAGGAAGCTGGTGCTTGGGAAAGAGCGTGATGCAGGTTGGCCGTTTTTAGCTTTATTCGCATGGTTGCCGAACCCTCAACAAAGCTCATAACTCTAGGACGTAATTTATACCTCTCGCACATCAAATTTGGGCGATACTTAAGGAGGCGCTTGGAATTCTCTGTCCCTCACATAACGCTAGGTGACAGACCTGCATGGAGCCTACATGGGCGTATTCACCCAGCACCTAAATTCCATAGCCCACCCACTAACCGGATGCTCAACGAAATGCGAATCTCTTAACTCTTCAAATTTTTTCATCAAATGTGATGGCAACAAACTTTATCAACCACCTATCCCGACGGCATTTCATTCGGCGCCTTACCGCACTGAGCCTATCACCCTGGCTTTCCGGATGTGAATCATTGTTTGCTCAACGCATTGCGATTGCCGCTCATGCTTGGCCCGGTTATGAATTTCTGTTTCTAGCCCGGCGCGAAAAATGGTTGGATAACTCGTTAGTCGACTTGATTGAAACGACTTCTGCAACCGAATCATTAAACGCACTGCTCGACGGCAAGATTGACGGGGCAGCATTGACGCTGGACGAAGTCTTGACTGCGCGCGCATCCGGCTTGCCGCTTACCGTGGTTTTGGTATTTAACATTTCAGCTGGTGCGGATATGCTGGTAGCTAGGCCGGACATAGCAAAGCTAGCCGATCTCAAGGGGCAGCGCATCGGCTTTGAACAAGGCGCAGTCGGCTCGCTATTACTGCATAAAGCCCTGGATGCCGCAGGTTTGTCAATGACTGAAATCACAGCGGTTCCATTAACAATCGACGCCCACTTTCAAGCCTGGCAACAGCGACAAGTCGACGCCCTAGTCACTTACGAGCCGGTTGCCAGCCGTTTGTTACGCGAAGGTGCAATCAAGCTTTTCGACAGTCGAAAAATTCCTGACACAATTTTTGATGTTCTGGCCTTTCGAGCCGATCGTTTAGGTTTTAGTCGAGCGCCAGCCATTCGCCATTTGGTCGCTGCCCACTTTAAAGCACTTGAGCATCTGACCAAAAACCCACAAGATGCCGCTTACCGAATGGCACCGCACTTTAAATTATCGCCCGCTCAAGTGCTTGGCACATACAAGGGTTTAGTCATTCCCGATCGAAGTAACAATCAACGCTTACTGCTAGGGTCATCTCCGATTTTGTTAAACAGCGCGCGCACCCTGAGCGCCTTCATGTACGAATCCGGAAAACTGCCGCACGAGAATGACTTAACCGGTTTGATTGACGCAAGCTACTTATGATTAAAAACGAATTACCCGACCATCCTCGGCCGATTGCAGGGCACCGACAATAATCCGACAATTGGTCTTAGCGTCTTCAAGCGAAAGTGCGGGAGCCTTGCCGGTCAAAACGCAATCGCTGAAGTGTTCGATTTCCAAACGGAAATGATCGGCGATAGGGAGTATCTCCTCAGATTGCCGCCCTCCCTCCGTCCACCAGGAAATGACCGGAATATCGCCCGGATTTTGCCAAACGCCATGACATTTCAAACCGCCTTTTGTGCCGACAACTTCGTATTCGCATCGTCGCGCGCGCTCGAAACTGAAATCGAAATGCGCGTATTTGCCGTCGCCGAAATCGAGCACACCGCTACACGCAGTATCGGCGCCGCTTTCGATATATTTGGCAACGGCAGTGACCGACTCCGGCATTCCATCGAAAAACAGCCTGAGCGAATGAATCGCATAACAGCCTATATCCCACATCGCTCCGCCGCCCTGATCGATACTATCGGCGATCCGGTACATTCTAGCCGGTTTCATCATGAACGAAAAACTCGCACGCACCGTTTTAACCTCGCCGATCTCGCCGGAACGCAGAACATCCAAGACCCGCGAATGCTGCGGATGAAAACGGTACATAAAGCCTTCCATCACAGTAACGTTATGACGGTGCGCCGCAGCTTCTATCGCTTCGATATCCGAAACCTTCAACGCCATTGGCTTTTCGCACAAAACATGCTTGCCCTTCTCGATCGCGCGCAAGGCCCATTCGGCATGCTCACCATTCGCCATCGGCAAATAAACCGCTTCGATTTCATCGTCATCGAGAATCGCTTCAGGGCTATCGTAAGCGCGAACACCTTGCTGATGCGGCGCATATTTCGCCAAGGTTTCCGCCGCGGCGCCGGGACGTCGACTGCCGATCGCGACCAATTCGGCATTGATCGCATCGACGATCGCCGGCATCAGCCGCTCGTTGACCCGTGCCGCGCCTAAAATACCCCAACGCAATTTCTTGTGTTCGTTCATGATTCTCCTCCGTGTTTACTTATCAATATTCAACCATTCCGCCAATGCGGTCTTGATTGTTTCGGTTCTAATTTGGTGGCGATCGCCATCAAAATGCATTTCGGCAATTTCGGCAATAGCACCACGCCGCTGCCAAGCGATGTAAACCGTGCCGACCGGTTTCACCGAAGTGCCGCCACCAGGCCCGGCAATGCCGGTCACCGCGATTGCCCAATCGGCCTGACTGTGTTTCAATGCGCCGCCTGTCATCTCGCTCGCAGTCTCGGCGCTAACCGCGCCATAATTTTCGATCGTCTCGGCCCGGACGCCCAGCATTTGTATTTTGGCGGCATTGCTGTAAGTCACGAAGCCTCGGTCGAACCAAGCCGAACTGCCCGGTATTTCGGTAATCGCTTGCGCAATGCCGCCGCCGGTACATGATTCGGCGGTTGTCAGCAGCCAACCGCGTTCCTTTAGGCTCAACCCGACCACACGAGCCAATTCGATGATTTCGTTCTCTGTATTTAATGAGACCAATGGGGCAAGACCTAATCAATTTAAGGATATCGTGACGAATAACTTTCTAGAACCATGGCTTTGTCGCGGGTTCGGTTAGCCTGCATTAAAAATAAGAAAGTTATCTATGACTCAATCCTAAGATAAAATAATATCTATGAGTATAAAACAAACCAGCAAGCAACACACCCCGATGATGCAGCAATATCTGCGCATCAAGGCTGACCATCCCGACACGCTCGTTTTTTACCGGATGGGCGATTTTTATGAACTTTTTTTCGACGATGCCAAAAAAGCCGCGCAGATCCTTGATATTACGCTGACGCAGCGCGGCCAGTCGGCCGGTGAACCTATTCCGATGGCCGGCATTCCGTATCATGCCGCCGAAGGCTACATCGCGAAATTGTTGCGCCACAGCGAATCGGTCGCGATTTGCGAACAAATCGGGGATCCTGCGACTTCGAAAGGACCCGTTGAACGAAAGGTGGTTCGCATCGTTACACCCGGCACCGTTACCGACGAAGCCTTACTCGAAGACCGCAAGGATAATTTGCTGGTGGCGCTGCATGTTGCCGATTCCAAATTCGGTATCGCCGCTTTAGATGTGACCAGCGGACGCTTTGTATTGCAACAACTGGATTCGGCCGACACGATGTTGAGCGAAATCGAACGTCTGGACCCGGCCGAGCTATTGGTCAGCGAAGATATCGCTCTTCTACAGGCTTTGAAGCAGCGCAAGGGCATTTGCAAGCGCCCGCCTTGGCATTTCGAGCCTGACAGTGCGCGTCAACTGGTATTGAATCAATTCAACACGCACGACCTATCAGGCTTCGGTTGCGAAAATATGCCGATGGCTATTGCCGCGGCCGGCTGTTTGCTTCAATATGTCAAAGACACGCAGCAAAGCGCCCTACCCCATATTCAGGGTATCCGGGTCGAAAAAAATTCCGACGGCATTCAACTCGATGCTGCTAGCCGCCGCAATCTGGAACTGGACACGCATCCGACCGGCGAACTGCGCTACACCTTATTCGGCGTACTCGACAAAACCGTCACCGCGATGGGCAGTCGTTGCCTACGCCGCTGGATCAACCGACCGCTCAGAGATCAAGCCATTCTGCAAAACCGATATTCGGCAATTGAATCGCTATTGTCCGAACGGCTTTTAGATGACGTTCGCAATCAATTGAATGCGGTCGGCGACATCGAGCGTATCAGCTCACGCCTCGCACTCAAATCGGCCAGGCCGCGCGATTTGATCGTATTACGCAACACCCTAGACGTTTTGCCGGCATTGCAGCCGTTGCTATCGGATACCGACAGTCCGGAGCTGATGCGCCTGGCCGAACAACTTACCGAACAACCCGAGTTATCGGCACTGTTGCAACAAGCCATTATCGACAACCCGCCGGTCCTAATTCGCGACGGCGGCGTCATTGCGCCCGGCTACCATGCCGAACTCGATGAACTGCGCAACTTAAGCCGCAATGCCGATCAATTTCTGCTCGATATGGAGGAGCGTGAAAAGACCGCGACCGGTATTAGCGGACTAAAAGTCAATTACAACCGCGTACATGGTTACTATATCGAGATATCGAGATTACATGCCGAGAAAGTTCCGGTACACTACCACCGCAAACAAACGCTGAAAGGCGTCGAACGCTACATTACCGAGGAATTAAAAACCTTCGAAGATAAAGTTCTGAGTGCGAAAGAAAAATCGCTGGCATTCGAAAAACTGCTATACGATCAATTGCTGAACAAGCTCGGCGAGTCATTAACCGATCTGCAACAATGCGCGCAAGGACTCGCCGAACTGGATGTGCTGGCGGCATTTGCCGAACGCGCCGAAACATTGAACTTGACTCGCCCGCAATTGACCGACAAGCCCGGCATCGATATCGAAGGCGGACGGCATCCCGTCGTCGAACAAGTATCCGAGATTCCGTTTGTCGCAAACGATCTTAAACTATCGCCTCAGCGACGCATGCTCATCATCACTGGCCCGAATATGGGCGGTAAATCGACTTATATGCGCCAGGCGGCTTTGATCGTATTGATCGCACATATCGGCTGTTATGTTCCGGCCAAGGCCGCAACGATCGGCCCGGTCGATAAGATTTTCACCCGCATCGGCGCTTCGGACGACTTGGCCGGCGGGCGCTCGACTTTCATGGTCGAAATGTCGGAAACAGCCAACATTCTGCATAACGCAACCGAACAAAGTTTGATATTGATGGACGAAATCGGCCGCGGAACCAGTACTTTTGACGGTTTATCTTTGGCTTGGGCTTGCGCCGATCATTTGGCAAAAGTCACAAAGGCTTATACGTTATTCGCGACGCATTATTTCGAGTTGACGACACTAGCGGACGAGCAAAAACCGATCCATAACGTGCATCTCGACGCAATGGAGTACGGCGACAAAATCGTGTTTCTGCATGCGGTCAAGGACGGCCCGGCGAGCCAAAGTTACGGGCTGCAAGTCGCCTCACTGGCAGGTGTTCCGGCAACAGTGATCGACAAAGCCAAATTGAAATTGCAGCATCTCGAAAACAACACCTATTATCAAAACCAGACCGAATCGGGCAATCAGCAATTGGATTTATTTGCGACCCAAGAGTGCCATCCGGCAGTCTGTTTGATCGAGGAGTTAGACCCGGACAACTTGAGCCCGAGGCAAGCCTTGGATACGCTATATCGTTTGAAAAAGATGGTGGAGTGATTTTAAGCTCGGGCGACTACTATCCTACTCCCTTTTGATTGAAAAACCGTCTAAGAATAAAAGGCATGGCCATCGCCCCGGCAAATGAAAGTGCGAGGCGTGGCGGATCAATAAATGCCCCGTGAACGCATTACCCACTGAATTATAATTCACGCGGTCAAGATTCTGGCGATTTCACGTCACAGTTAACTATGCCAAAGCCTTCATAATCGCCCTAACAATTCGGCTTTTTTGGCATTATATTCTTCGTCAGTCAATATGCCTTTATTTTTCAAATCAGTCAGCTTTTCGATAGTCACAAAAATGTCCTCTTCATGGCTAGATGCCGGCTTATTGGGTACAGCCGACTGCTGGACAGGTTTAGACTTCGCATCCATTGGCACGTTGTCCACCGAAATCACCGGCAAACTGTTTACGTCGACCAAACCGTATTGGCTGGTAAAAGACAAAGAACCGCCTACCGACTGTTGCTGAGAAAACCCGCTAATTTGATGATCCAGCGTGTCGTAAAGCGTTACATGCCCATTGGCTTCAATCGCCAACCGGTGAATAGTCGCAAAATAGGCATAACGTACATTGTTTTGCGCCCCCGTACTGCTAGGAAATTGTAAGCCGGTTGGCCACCAGTTTGCGGACTGAGTATTCGAAGGCGGAACGAACAAGCTAACCGGCCCCGACGGCCCGTTGCTATTTTGATGCTGTTGGCTTCCAGAATAATTGTTTTGCTGCTGAGATCCTTGTGATTGCGACTGGAAAGACCCCGTTTGTAGCAAATTAGGTTGACTCGCGACTAAATCGGACAATTCTTGACACAATCCAGCGATGGAGTTTTTGAGTTGATCATTAAACATGTCGCCCACCATAATCATTCCGCCGCGCATCCATTGTCCTGAGCCGCCGAATTCAGGATGATTGAATTGAGCCATCGATCCGTTGCCGTTGATCACGGATTGCAGGAGGCTGCAAACTGCATCAAAGCTGAAATGATAACGGTGAGCGAGTTGATTGATAATGGAAGAGCCTTCCGGTGTAAGCTGATTCATTGAATTTTCCGCCAAAGTACAAAATTGAGAGCTTTTACTTCTTGCTGTTTCCGATAATTTACCCGACTCATCAGACAGTTATACCTTTCGCACTTCAATTTTCGGTAGTGCCGGAGGTGGCCTCGGGGTGCTCGGTAAAGGCTTTGCCAGCATGGAGCTGGCATAGAGCCTACATGGACGTATTCACGGCGTCCTTTGACGGGCACCCCGAGGCCGAATTTTCATCTACGATGAGCATAATTCCAATTGCATGACGTCGAGGAACTCGTATCGACCAAACTGTTTTTGCCGGTAAGCCTACCCTATCGTTAAGTTAAGCCTTAATGCCCGCACCCAAGCGATATGGATGCTTTCAAACCAAAATCGTCTTAGCTTTTTGGTTCCTGTAATCCATTCTAGAATGATGTTTTTTTGATAACTAAAGGCAGTGAGATAGGATTTAGTAAAAGGGAAGATTGAAACGATTATCTTGCTTTGTCAACAACTTTCCTAAAACTGTTGAAAATAGGATTTTCCTCGTTCCCATCGCTCCAGCGTGGGAATGCATACCGGTCTTGTTGTACCAGCCAAGGTATGGGTTCCCACGGAGGACCGTGGGAACCAGAAAAAGCACCCGGCTTTCCCTCGTTCCCACCGCTCCAGCGTGGGAATGCATACCGGTCTTGTTGTACCAGCCAAGGTAAGGGTTCCCACGGAGGACCGCGGGAACCAGAAAAAGCACCCGGCTTTTCCTCGTTCCCACCGCTCCAGCGTGGGAATGCATATCGGTCTTGTTTCGGCAGCCAAGGTATGGATTCCATGGAGGACCGTGGGAACCACAGACAAAACTAACTCTCACTGGATTGACCAATTTGATAGAATCCAGGCAATTTAGTCATCAACCGAATCCTAGAATAACTTGAATACCCCAATTTATCTCGATTATGCCGCTACCACACCGACGGCGCCTGAAGCAGTGGAAGCCATGCTGCCCTATTTAACGCAATCGGGCCTCTTCGCCAACCCCGCCTCCACTCAACACTGCTTAGGAGAAGCGGCGGAATCCGCTGTTGAACACGCACGCACTCAAATCGCCAAATTAATCGGTGCCGATGCCAAAGATTTTATTTTCACTTCCGGTGCTACGGAATCTAGCAACCTTGCCATCAAAGGGATTGCGCTAACCTATCGCGACCGGGGCCGGCACATTATTACATCGGCAATTGAACATAAATCGGTCTTAGACACTTGCAAATATCTGGAAAGCGAAGGTTTTTCGGTGACATATCTATCCCCTAATAGGGAAGGCATGATTACCACGAAAGACTTGCTGAACGCGGTCACGGACGAGACGATTATGGTGTCGATCATGCATGTCAACAACGAAACCGGCGTCATACAACCAATCGAACAAATCGCAGACGCCCTCGCCGACACAAACTTATTCTTTCATGTCGATGCCGCCCAAAGCGCAGGTAAACTAGCGATAGACTTATCAAAAACGCCGATTGATTTACTGTCTATCTCGGCGCATAAATTTTACGGACCTAAAGGCATCGGCGGCTTGTATGTTCGCAACCGCAAAAAAACTCGGCTCACACCGATGATGCATGGCGGCGGACAAGAACACAACCTACGCCCAGGCACCTTAGCAAGCCATCAAATTGCCGGCATGGCAAGCGCCTTCAAGATCGCCCACGAAAACTTATCGAACGATTTCGAACATTGCCGGCAATTAAAACGAACACTGATAAATAGCTTGCATCGAATCGAAGGCGTTACCCTCAACGGCGGACAAACGCATACGCTTCCGAATATCCTCAATGTCAGCTTCGACAACGTCGGTTCCGACTCGCTAATAATCGCCTTAAGAGATCGCCTCGCGATTGCATCGGGTTCCGCTTGTAATAGCGGCGCCATCGAAGCCTCTCATGTCCTGCGGGCAATGGCTATTGAAGGCGATAGACTTTACGGCGCGGTCAGAATAAGCTTCGGGCACTATACAACCGAGGCGGAAATCCAACTCGCGGGACTCGCCCTTATCGAGGAAGTTACCCGTTTGCGAGCACTGGCCCTAACCTAAGCGGTAATCCGTTATATGATCGGCAAAAAAGTCCTCAACCATGTTTATTGGCATTTCAGCTTAACCGGCGAACAATCCCTCGAAGTTCAACAACGCATTACCGAAGCGGAGAAGTTGAGCCGTTGCCGTGCGGAGCGCGATTACAATATCGTCAAATATGAAATCAACGGAACAGCCATATCCCTGCTGCACTATCCAAATTTTTTCGACACCCCCTTCCCTGTCCTGGCAACGAGTTATCGCATCGATTTAAACAACAAACGAGTCGAAAAACGCAGCTATCAAGACTCATACAATCCCCCCATTCTGCACCGCAAAGAACTATTACTCGGCGAACAGCATCCCCGCAACCCGGAATACCGAGGACTCACCGCTACCGCCGAACAACTCGGCCTGTTCGATAATCCGGTCACTATCGGCTTTAAACAAGCTTGGGATGCGTTGATTGCCGAAAAAGGCTTTCAACTTATCGACGGACAATTCGTACCGATCGGCAACGAAGTCGATACGCCAACGGACACCTTGACAGATAGCCCGTCCGCTTCGATTGTTCGGCATTTGACCGCACTATCTCGTAGCAACTTATCTGCACCGATGCAATGCTTGGCCCGACACGGTTTTTTAGACGGCAACCTATCGGTATTCGATTACGGTTGCGGTAAAGGCGACGATATTCGCAATCTCAAAGCCAATTCGATTCCTGTCGCCGGCTGGGACCCTCATTATGCGCCGGACCAATCTAAGCAAGAAGCGGATATCGTCAACCTGGGATTTGTCATTAACGTGATCGAAGACTACCAAGAACGCCTGGAAGCGCTCATCGGTGCCTACCGACTAACCCGGCAAATCTTGGTCGTTTCGGCGATGCTGTTCAACCAAAACGCATTGAAAGGCCAACCCTATAACGATGGCGTCATCACGCAGCGCAATACCTTCCAAAAATATTACACGCAAACCGAACTCAAAGAATTTTTAAGCGACACGCTAGACACGGACGCGATTCCTGTCGCCCCCGGCATCTTCTTTATCTTCAAGGATCAAGACGCCGAACAACGTTTTTTATTAAACCGGCAACGCAGCCGTCGAAATATTTTGCGCGTACCGCAGCGTCCTTTCGGCCCGCCGCCGAAACTGTCGCGACGAGAGAAAATATACCAAGCCTATCGGCATTTACTCGACCCGCTTTGGCAACAAGCCTTAGCTCTCGGACGCCTACCGGATAAAACCGAAATCCCGGAATTAATAGCGCTCACCGAAGCCTTCGGCACAGCCAATAAAGCCTTGCGCTTCATGCTCGAACAGTTTGAAGAAGGTTTACTGGAACAAGCCCGGCAAAGCCGCATCGACGACTTTCTAACCTACCTTGCCTTGCAGACTTTTTCCAAGCGCAAACCTTATAAACACTTGGAAAGCGGCTTACAGCGCGACATTAAAGCCTTTTTCGGCGACTATAAAAATGCCCTTGCTAACGCTCGCTCGGTTCTATTTCAAATCAGCGATGCCGAATCGATCGAAACAACATGCCGCCAAGCCACAGAACAAGGTTTAGGCTATTTCGATGACGAACACGCTTTGTACCTGCATACCAGCCTAGTCGACCGCCTACCGGCGCTACTGCGCATTTATATCGGCTGCGCAACGGTATTGTATGGCGACATCGACCAAACCGATCTAATCAAGATTCATAGTCAATCCGGAAAACTGAGTCTGATGCGCTACGACGACTTTACCGACCAGCCTCTGCCGCGTTTGCTCGAACGCGTCAAAATCAACCTGCGCGAACAAACTTTCGATCTGTATCAATACGGCGAAGAATTCGAGCCGACTAATTTGTATTTGAAATCGCGCTTCATCAACGAAGAATTCCCGAATTACGCACAGCAATTACACTTCGACGAACAACTGCAAGCACTCGATCTATTCGACCTGAGCGGATACGGCCCGAAGCCTGACGAATTTCGCGAAACCTTGGCCAAGCATCGCTGGGAAATCGATGGCTTTAGCCTGATCCGCAGCCGAAGCCTTCCGAATCTCGACGACAACTGCGGCGGTTATTTGACCTATCGGCACTTGATCGAATGCGGGGAAACGCAACAACACACAGGCCTACCGAATCTGCCCAAACAGCCGGACAGCTATAACGCGCTTTACGACTTGGCCGTCAACATACTCGATCCTGTCATCGACTATTTCGGCATGATTCGCCTGACTTACGGCTTTTGCTCGCATGAGCTGGGTAAGCTGATCAAGAAGCGCGTCGCGCCGAAACTAGACCAACATGCCGCACACGAACGCAACACGCGAAACAACCTGATCTGCCCTCGTCTCGGCGCTGCAGCCGACTTTATCGTCGAGGACGAAAACATGCGCGAAGTCGCCGACTGGATCGCCGAAAACACACCGTTCGACCGGCTGTATTTTTACGGCGAAAACCGGCCGATTCATGTCAGCTACGGGCCGGAACAAAAAAGAGAATACATCGACATGGTCACGACCGAATCGGGCAAACAAGTGCCGAGGAAAAGGCGGTTAGCCTAGATGAAGCTGGATGTTTTTCTGGTTCCCATGGTCCTCCGCTCATCGTTATACATAAATTGTAGGGTACGCTGCGCGTACCAAAGCCGTGCCCTGGCGGCTCGGTTGGCACATGAACATTGCGGGGTTACCATGGTACGCACAGCGTACCCTACGCGGATCGCCTAGCGCTAGGTGATCCGCGAGTGTTAAGTGACAATAAATGGTATTGAGGTTTCGATGGTTAAGATTGCGAAAAGATAATTTTTGACTTATGTATAACGATGAGCGGTCCTCCGTGGGAACCCATACCTTGGCTACAGCAACAAGATCGGTATGCATTCCCACGCTGGAGCAGTGGGAACGAGGAACTTTGTATTGACAACAACTACACACGACACTACCATTTGTCTATCTATTGTAACCACATAAGGAGATCGATATGCGCGCAGCTTCTATCAATCTACGTGCCTTGCCGGAACAGCGAGATCTCATTGATCATGCAGCCAATCTACTAGGCAAAAACCGTTCGGACTTCATGCTGGAAGCTGCTTGTGAACGTGCCCAGTCGGTTTTACTTGACCAAGTCTTTTTCGGCCTGGATACGGATCAATTTCAAAAGTTCACTGCAATGCTAGACGCGCCGCCGAAGCCAAATGTCGGCCTGGAGCGACTGATGGCGGTTAATCCGCCTTGGAAAAATAATAAAGAATGAACTTGACGCTATCCGCACCTCAACCGCTTGCGCCCACACACCTATTGAATGATTTCGAGTGCGTTGAGCATACACTGGATGACTGGCTCAAACGCCGAGCGATGAGCAACCAACTCAGCGGAGCCAGTAGAACGTTTGTGGTCCTTGATGAAAGTGAGCGAGTATGGGGTTACTACGCCATGGCTGCTGGCGCGATATCCCACCAATTGGCGACGAGTGCAATTCGCCGCAATATGCCTGATCCCGTTCCGGTCATGGTGCTTGGCAGGTTGGCCGTAGATCGCCGGGCGCAGGTTATAAAGGTGGGCGCAGCCATGCTTCAAGACGCCGTAAAACGTGCGCTTGTCGTATCACAAAATACAGGAGTTCGCGCATTGCTCGTCCATGCCCTCAATGATCGTGCGAAGCAGTTCTACGAGCATTACGGTTTTCAGGAGTCGCCGCAGCATACTATGAATTTGATGCTACGTTTGAATAGCTATGCAATTTCTTAACGGACCTTTCGAAAAAAGGGGTCACCACCAAATAGCCGAATAAAACAATTTGCTATGGATGTAAATCGATAAATATATTGGTTTTTCATCGTTCCTACGCTCTGCGTGGGAATGCATCCGGGGACGCTCTGCGTTCCCAAAGGTCGATAATCCAGACAAGAGCAACGCTACACTCTCTACAGTTTCTCAATCCAATTGCCCGCCGCAGTCGACGCAGAGCGTCTAAAGCGGCATTCCCACGCAGAGCATGGGAACGATCGTTTCGTGGGATACCTCAGAACCCCTTTTTGACCCTCTTAATGCGGCGGAAACAAGGAAACTCAGAATTATTGGCTAAGCTGATTATTCATTATCCGCTTTGTTTCGCCCTATCCTCTAATAGGAATTTACGTAATTCACGCTCACTGCGCATCACATAGAGAATATAAACAGTAGTTTTCTGTACACGATAAAATATTCGGCAAGGGCCTACTATTAACTCTCGATAGTTTGTATCTTGTAGTTCCGGGGGACGCCGACCGGATTCCGGGAAATTTTTAAGACGTCGTGTGGTTTTGAAGATTTCTTTGACTAACTTCTTAGCGGCACCCGGTTTATCTATAGCAATGTACTCTGCAACCTCATCGATATCGTTTAGTGCAGGCTCAGTCCATTTTATTTGAGCCATTTGCTCATTTTCTCTTCTGCTTCCGATTCTGAGTATATTCGTCCTTCTAAAACTGCTTTTTCGCCTCTTGCTATACCCTCCAGGATTCGCATCCTATTCTGGATTCGTTCAAAGTCTTCAAAGTCGACAAGATAAGCAGACGGCTTGCCATGCTCGGTAATGAGTACAGGCTCTTTGGATTCGCGCAAGTCGGCAAGAATCCGAGTGGCGTGACGTTTTAGTGTGGTTACAAGTTCAGTCTTCATAAAAGTGATACTATTCTGTCACTTGGCATTTTGCAAACTTGGATTCAAGTCATAAGCGCAATCGTAGTAGGCATGAGAATTTTTTCTGATTCCCTCGATCCTCCGTCAAAACCCATACCTTGGCTACAGCAACAAGATCGGTATGCATTCCCACGCTGGAGCAGTGGGAACGAGGAAAATGTCATAGCCTTCGTGACCTCGATACCTTAATGTTATTACCCAGCTTTTCTGGTTCCCACGGTCCTCCGTGGGAACCCATACCTTGGCTGCCGCAACAAGATCGGTATGCATTCCCACGCTGGAGCGGTGGGAACGAGGAAAATGTCATAGCCTTCGTGACCTCGATACCTTAATGTTATTACCCAGCTTCTCAACCTCGAAATCGCGATCAGGGGATCGCTCCCACAGAGCATCCGGCCCCGCCCGGGATCAAACCCAACATTTCAACTAAAACCGCTCATGATCCTTTTTGTGCTCGGGATGATAAGGCCCCGCCGGCAAGCCTTTCGGGGGTGCAAAGGCCATGAAATTGGCTTTCCTCGCCAAGGGCAGATAATCGGTAACCAATGCATTGATCGCGGCCGCTACCGCCATCGCAATCGGATGACCACCGCCGCCGGAATCGTGCGTGTAAGTCTGCTGGTTTTCCCACAATACCAAACCCGTTTTGGTATCTTTCAGAACGTATTCCATCGAGACCACGACCGACGAGGCCACCACCAAATATTTAGTACTCCAATCTTTGATCGTCACAAACAAGACCGCATCGGCACCGAACAACTCAAAAAACCGGTCCACCGGCATTTGATGAATATGCCCGGCTTCCACGAGACCGAAATCACGCAGTATCATATCCGTTAGATAAACCGGAAAAACATAATAGCCCCGCTCAGCTAAAGGCCGGCTTATGGTGCTGATAAAAACCGATTGCGCAGTAACCTCGGGAGACTCGTTAACGACCGGCACGACTAAAATCGACCTCGGCTGATGCGCATAAAACGTATCGAGATCGAGCCGTTGACGCGGCGCGCAACCAGCCATAAGCAAAGCCCCTAAAATAATCGCACCCCATTTCATCGCTCTTCTCCGGCTAATTCCTTGGTTGGCAACTCCGCCGCACCCGACTTATCTTGCTGTTCGATTCGTTCTATCAATTTGTTCATCAAGGCCGTAGATTCGGGATAAAGCTCGCGCTCACGACGAAAATAGTCGATTGCGCCCGCCTTGTCTCCGCGTTGATACAACACAAAACCATAATCCGCATATAAACCCGGCGGTACAGGCATGCGATTAGCCTCTGCCTCGGTCATCGATTGTCGCAAATAAGCTCCGACTTGTTCGCCGCTGTTTTCGACATAACGATCATAAAGCCCGTCCTCATAAGCTCCCCAATAATACAATCCCCGAGGAGCGCAGCCGGCCAAAACAAAGACCGACATCACGCACCAACCAACAACCCGTAATGAAGACATGGTTAACGAGGCCGGCTTTGGCGCCGTGCATCCAGCGTCGAAACCACATTATTGATCATATTGACAATCGCTGCATCGATAGCCTTGCCTTCCAAGGTCGAATCAAATCCGGCCGTGCCGCCGAAACCCAAAGTACTGGTGGCCGACATCGTCGCATCGCCGCTGCCTTCTTGGCTATAAAACACTTGACCGGTTTTCGGATCGACCAAACGCAATACGACACGAGCGCGAGCGCGTTGGGTTTTTTCTTTACCCAACAACCAAACGCCGCCGGTGGTATCGCGCCCTAATTCCACGACCGAACCCATGATCAAGGCATCGACTCCAAGCAAATTTTGCTTGAACTGCTGTTCGGTCGCGCCCATTAACTCAGCCTCCGACTTGAGCCTTCCGATGTCTTGTCTTTCCACGACATTGAAACGCTGCGTCGCCATCAAATGCCGCGACAACATATCCGCGGCTTGTTTGCCGATCCTATCGCCGGAAGCGTCTGTAAACAAACCGCTGCCGTAAATCGATTCATTGGTAAAACGAGACACGGCAATGGTCATCCGTTCTTCCGGCGCCAATGGAGCAATCACGACTTGCGGCCCCTTGTCGACGACATCTTCACTAATACCGCGACTAACACAGGCAGCCAAACTCACCGCCGACAATGCAACTGCATATATAACAATTTTTTTCATCAATTTACGCGAGAGCCCCGGAACTTCAGCCGGTTGGGATAGCACCCGCCCTCAGGCGGCCTGTCTCGCTTTCTCCTTTGGATTCAATGCTATCTTCATTTCAAATAATCGTATTCGCGCAACCCGAAACGCGTGCTTTTAAAAATAAAAAGTCACCAAATCAAGTTTACCGGATAGTTGGCAAACACCCGATCAGCACTGACGAAATGCATTTGCTCTTTGACGCTTTGAGCGATCAATAGGCGGTCGAATGGGTCTCGATGCGGGGATGGTAAATGACCAGATATGCTCCAATTCGATAGGGAGTAATTGCAATCCATTGTAACTTTGTTGAGTGTTAATCAGGGTTTGCAAACTTTCGCTAAGCTCAAGCTTCCCGAGTTGTTGTTTGATCTGGATTTCCCAGGCGGATACCAGACTAAGAAACAGAGCATTATTTTCGTCCTGACAGGCATTCAATGCCGCGTGGGACAGATTTTCCGGCGTATCGTTCAGCCAAAGAAAAACATGAGTATCTAGCAACAGGTTCATATGTCATTGCCCAACCAGAAGTCGTCCGGCAATTCGTTTTCGAAATCCTCGCTGATTTTTATTTTGCCGCGAAATTGTCCAAACACCCGCTTTTTCTTTGGCTGTAGCTCGGTAACATCCTCCAGCAATACAATTACCTTAGCTTTACCTGCTCTAATTGAATCCGGCAATTGTAAATGGATTTGATGCTTTTCGTTAATTTCAGTTGATAGCTCTAAAGCCTGCATAGTCATGTGCTCATATTTTGATTGCGTCCAGTCAATTCTTTCTGCATAAAATAGTTTCAATATCTCAAACAGGTCATCGGTCTAATCAAATATTATAGCCTGCTTTATGTGGCAGTCGAAAAGAAGCGGTGATTGACCAGGCATTACATAGCGCCCCCAAGTGGATTTAGTACGCTGGGAGAAGACGAATATCCCGTATACGGTAAGAAAAAAGCGCCAAGAATTTTTTAAATAAGGAAAGCCAAAAAGCGGCGAAAATAATAACGGACTAAATCATTTTCGACAGACTAGGGTTATCCTAAAAAGAGCAGTTGAGAGCCTCAAACTCCCGTTCGCCCTGAGCCCTTCGGCTACGCTCAGGAGAGCCCTGTCGAAGGGTGAACGGGAGTTTGAGGCTTCACCAGGTCGGTGAAAGTGTTGTAGACCCTTCATGCTTCGACTTTACTCAGCACGAACGGTCTACAACACATGCCAACTGCTCTTTCTAGGGTTATGCTTATCTGGTGCCCTTTGTAGAATCGGAAGATGAGATTTTATTGAAAACAATCATTCCGAGCAGGAAAGCAACCAAAGCTTATTTGGGAGGTCCGAAATGAACAGACTGGATAAAGAAGAGCAAGAAACTCTGGATGCATTCGATGCTGGCGAGTTGCAGCGAACTCCAGATTTTGAAGAACAGAAAGCGCGGCATCAGCAATACGCAGAAGCCATGTTCAAGAAAGATGCCCGTATCAACATCAGGCTTTCATCGAAGGATCTTCGTGGACTCCAGAAGAAAGCCCTGGCGGAAGGCATCCCTTACCAGACGCTTGTTGCCAGCATCCTCCACAAATATGTAGAAGGTCGTTTGCATGAAGATCGGTAGGAGGTAATTCATGCGCAACATTGACCCTGTAACACCCGGCGAGTTATTGAAAGAACAGTTTCTTGAGCCCATGGATATTTCTCAAAACCGCCTAGCAAAAGAAATTGGAGTCCCTGTGCAGCGAATCAGTCAAATTATTGCTGGAAAGCGTTCGATAACCGCAGATACTGAACTACGACTCTGCCGTTTCTTTGGCTTGTCCAACGGGTATTGGCTGCGGGCTCAGGCAAGCTATGATACCGAAATTACGGAAGATGCTCTTGAGGCCCAGTTAAAAAACATTCGTCCTTGGAATTCCGGGCCACCGATAAGATACGGGACATAACCAACGGCTGCACAGCGACCGCTATCAATCCTAAGCTTTGGCCGAAATAATAACAAATATCAATTAAACCGCTTCCCACTCAAAATGAACAATATTGCGCTCAGATTTATCAAACTCGATACCGATTAACATCACCTGAAACTCACCGGTAGCGTATTTTTGCCAATATTTTCTTGCCTTGATCTGCGCCAATGCTCGCCCCGACTCGCGCTTTCCCTCCAGTACTTTAAATTCAATAATAAAAATCTTTTCAGCCAACTTGAGGGTCAAATCAACCCTACCCTGGTTGGTCATATCTTCCGCGATCACATTCAACCCCAAGGCCGCCAGACAACAATAAACGATAGACGCATAATAACCCTCATATCGAGCCAATTGATTTTGTCGATACCAATCATGAGGAATCGCGGCAAACAAAGCAGTCAAAGCCTGTTGCAATTGTTCCGGATCGGCCTGTTCCAAAGCCTTATAAATGCGCATCTGCTGACGCGTCGCCTGCCCGGATTGCACCAACTCCCGCAGTAAATGACTATTCAGACCTGCCTTGACCTCGCGGTTTGGATAAGTCAGGTGATAAAAACGCTCCCCGCCCAAATCCTCCACCCGTTCAATCGTCAAATAGCCGGTCTGAAACAACAGGTTTTCAAGCGTAATGTCATCGATATCAAAACGGCTGAGCATCGCCTCATCGACAACCACATTCTCTAAATCGGGAATGGCATATTGCCGCTCTCTAACCAAACGAATCAAAAAATCCGGGCTACCGCTCTCGAACCAATAATTCTTGAACAAACGCTGTTCCAGATACAGCAACACATCAAACGGGTTATAGACCCTCTCGCCCAAAAAGTTATAACCGTTATACCACTCGGCCAACTGACTGAAATCCACGCCGGACAAACGTTCGCTAAACACCGATTGAATTTCCGCCAAGGTATAACCGCATAATGTGGCATAGCGGCCATCCAACGAAATATCCCGTAAATTGTTCAAGCCACTAAACAAACTGACTTTGCTGAATCTACTAACTCCGGTGAGCAACGCGAACTTGATAAAAGCATCCCTATCCTTGATCACCGAATAAATGTTGCGCAAGCCTTCCCTAATCGCAACAGCCCGCGCCGAATGCTCAATATTGTCCAAAATCGGCTTGTCGTATTCATCGACCAACACAACAACCCGCTGTTGAAATTGATCCGCCAGCTTTTTGATCAACTCGGCAAAACGATTCGCCAAATCATCATGATGTAAATCAACCCGATAGAACTCAGCCGTCTCGTCTAAAATAGCCCGAAAACGTTCATCCAACATAGCAGCGGAATTCACGACACCTCCGCCGAAACTGATATGGATCACCGGATATTTCACCGACCAATCCCAATGATTCTGCAAAAATAAACCGTCAAATAGCGCTTTCTCACCGGCAAAGAGCGATTTCAGCGTGCTAACCAATAACGACTTGCCGAATCTACGCGGGCGCGCCAAAAAATAATATTTGCCCGAATCAATCAGCTCAGCAATCAGGGCCGTTTTATCGACATAATAATAATTGCCCTCGATCAGTTCCGAGAACGTTTGAATACCGATTGGCAGCTTTTTCATGGTATGGGTAAGGAGGTTTGAAATACGTTTACACTCAATCACTTGCCGCTTGCTTGCTTAAAAACTCAAGCATCTCTTCGTTATGCACCCGTGCGTAAATCGCCTCGACCGGCAAAGTGAGATCAATGGATTCAAAAGTAATTTCATCCCCCAAAAAGTAATGCCTTGGCAGCCATGACTCATTCCGGCGAATGACCTGGATATCGACAAAATCCTGCTCGATCAACACATACTCTTGCAAGCTCGGAATATCGATGTAGGAAAGCAATTTAACCGTTTCATCCATCTTGCGTGTTGCCTTGGACAACACCTCGACAATGATAATCGGCGACTGCACGTAATAAGGCTGGGATTCATCGAAATGGCAATCGACACTGACATCGGGATAAAAAAAATTCGAACCTGCTTTGACTTTCATATCCGACCCGAAAGGTTCGCAAGGCAAACCCTCCAAATGATTGCCGAACTTTCTATAAATATTCCCTGCAATCCGTTCGTGGTTGGCACTGGCGCCAGCCATTGCATAGACACAACCATCAATCAGCTCGTGTTTTACATCGCCTATTAGCTCGCCTTGCAAATAGTCGTCTTCGGTAATTAAACCTGTATGTTTTGGTATTAACATACAATGCCAGTCCCAAGCATATCGACCTAAGTCATTAAAGTGAAAAGAAAATTCCACCGGTCAAACATAATAGTATATTTTCCAATTGGAAAGTGGCCACAAAGACATGTTTCGGGTTCCTCTGCTTCGTAAATCACGTTCAGCTTCCATTCGAGTTTTGCCATGTCCCAGACATTGGATTGAGATCGCTTGAGTATCTCTTCTGTCAGCTTGTATTCGAACATGCTCGCTCCTTGACGGCTAACGCCGAGCTTTGCGGCAAATGTGGAGCGAGCAGCGGAAAATTTGCCGCAAAGCAGCGCCTTGTTATGTTTTTATTCGTGCATCGCGTCAATAATTGCTTTGGGGTTATGCTTAACTACCTTAAGCAATACTCGCGCAGGACCTCTAGGCACACGCAACCCTTGCTCCCAGTGACGCAATGTGCCAAGAGAAATACCGAACGCAGCGCAAAATTTTTGCTGTGTCATGCCTGTAGTTTCTCGGATGGCTTTGACGTCAATAGGCTCCGGTTTATGCTCAACAACCTTTGTTGATTTACCTTTTGCGTGATCAATTGCATCACTAAGGCCAGCAGATATTTCAGTGAATGCCTTGCCCATTTTACGCCTCCAATAGGTTACTAACTCTTTTACTGCCTTCGACAAAATGCTCCTCTCTTCAGCAGTGATGTTTGCCTTTTCGTTTTTAGCGAAAACAGCCAATAGAATAAAGTGGCATCATGTCGCTATGAAAATAATAGATAACCCTGACGCCTCCGCTTTTGCCTTTGCCCATCTGAGCTTTCTAATGCCCCCGGTTCCTTGAATTAAATCTCCGGCGCTCGGATGTTCCGACAAATACGCAATCAACTCATCCTTTTCTTCCTTAGAAAGTAACTTATTGATTTTCCTTTGAAATAGCTCGGTTTCGGCAACGGTAATCATGCCTTAAGAATATACTCCATTGGAGTGCTTTGCAAGATAGTGACTAAGTGTTTGATTTGAAGACATAACTACAATTAGATATCCCAATAGACACAAAAAAACAGGACAACAGGTCTAGATGAGTAGCGTTGTTTGCTACTCATCATGGTAGAACAGCGATCTACCCGACTGCCCCTTCACAAATCCAAATAACTGGGGTCAGGTACTGAGGTATCCCCACGAAATAGCCAAATAAAACAATTTGCTATGGCTGAAAATTGATAGATTTATTGATTTTTTTATCGTTCCTACGCTCTGCGTCACTGCCATTAAGTTAAGGATTTTTCCGTTCGCCCTGAGCCTGTCGAAGGGTGAATGGAAAAATCCTGGGTCGATAAGTTAAGCCGTCCATGGTTCGACAGGGCTCTCCTGAGCGCAGCCGAAGGGCTCACCACGAACGGCTTAACTTAATGGCAGTGCACCTAGTGTTAGGTGAGGGACGACGAAGGCGTCGCTCCCACAAGGGGCTGGATGCTCTGTGGGAGCGATCCCCAGATCGCGATCTCGGAACCACTGATATCCAATATCCGCAGATTTATCAAACAGCACCGTTTCCAGTTATACAATGACCTCTGTTTAGCAAATTTACCGATATTTGTGTATAACGAAGAGCGCAGATCATGGGAACGAGCGTTTTGTGGGGATACATCAGGGTCAGGTACCAATTAAACGCAGGCCAATTCAGTATCATTGAGCTCGTACCTGACCCCAGTTATTAGCAATCAATCAGCTCGTGTTTTACATCGTTAATTAGCTCGCCTTGCAAGCAGTCTTCCTCGGTAATTAATTCTGTAACTTTCAGCTTTAACATGGCATATTTTTTTAGAATAGCGATTTTTTTCGTTTTTTAAAACATAATGGCCGGCTCTGCGGCAGGCAAAAATGAAGGCCGTTTTTTGGCCGGAGCTTTTGTCTGTCCGAAAGAAGCCGATTGTTAACAGTTCACTGCCACTCAATCTTAAGATCCTTATGTGACTGGGCGCAGTCACGCAGATAGAGGTTGATAAGGCTCTGATACGGTAGGTCTTTTTCCTCCGCAAGATTCTTGAAGTACGCCACCGTATCTTCATCCAACCGGATCGTAACCTGCTTCTTGAGCTTCTTGGCGTATGGATTTTTAACGGAGTCGGAAAAGTCGTAATTATCACGCATGTCTGTACCCTTCATAAGTTTTTCGTTCTCGCCTATTCGCCTTACGGGCAGAGATAATTCGGATAACCTCACCATCTCTTATGCAGTGGCACACCACCAGCAAGCGAGAATGTATGCTAGTGCCGAGGAGAATGAACCGGTCCTCCTCTTCAGAATGGTCGGGGTCAGCTATAAGACGTGCGAACTCATCTGTAAAGGCAGTTTTGGCCTCCTGGAACGAGACGTCGTGCTTCTTGCGATTAGCGGCATCCTTACGAGGATCCCAGCCAAAAGAATAATGGCTCATCGTTACATTGTAGTTACATTATAATTATTATCAAGACGCCGAGTCGGATACTGTTAACGACAAGGGTAACTTGACGGCGAAAGCGTAGCTACGATAGGCGCGTAACTTTTGCCGGTCAAGTTGACCCGCTGGTTGGACGAAGCCGCTAACGCGGAGAAAAGAACCGTCGCTTGATTGACGATAAAATGTAACCACACGCCCTCATTACACGAGGGAACATTCCACGACGAATCATGCGGTTACATGGCTATGACAGCATCATCCACGTTCGATATCAAGCAAAACTATCAATCCCATCTCAAACATCTGAAACTCAAAGGGCTTCAGCCGAAGACGGTCGCAAATAACTAGGGTCAGGTACCAAATAAACGCAGGCCAATTCAGTATCATTTAGCTCGTACCTGACCCCAGTTATTAGCAATCAATCAGCTCGTGCTTTACATCGCCTATTAGCTCGCCTTGCAAGTAGTCTTCTTCGGTAATTAAGTCTGTAGCTTTCGGCTTCAACATGGCATATTTTTTTTGGGATAGCGTTTTTTTTCGTTCATGGTCTTCGCTAGTACCGGCCATGGTTACGAACCCAGGTTATTTGAAGGTTAATACTACCTGTTTCTCCCTAAATTACACCTTCATCAATTATCAAAACCAATCGTTCAGAAAGCGCATCGTATAGTTGACGTTGAATCATTACAGGAAGCCTCTCTATACGATTTAAAATGTCATCCATGCTCATCTGATCAATATGCGTTATTAGCTTGCTCTCGATCATTTGCAGCGATTGCCGCTCTGATTCTTTCAGCTCAACGGGCGAAAGTATTCAGTCCCCCTCTTTGAAAAAGAGGGGCTAGGGGAGATTTTTAAATAAATCCCCCTTAATCCCCCTTTTTCAAAGGGGGAGGCCAACAATTACGCCTGAATTGCGGTAATTTGCCAACGGGGACTGAATACTTACCAACGGGCGGGTTATTGATTGCTTTCAAAATTTTTCAGTCTCGAATTTCGTTAAAGCGTCTATATTTTCCAACGAAAAAACTGCTGTTGCCAACTTTCGACTTTTGATCGCCTAAGCGTCTCGCTCAATTGAGTATATCGAATATGCACCGAATCCAAATGACGCTCTACTTTCATTCGATCATCGTTTGAAGATAACTAGGGGTTCATAGTCTGCCCCGGTTATTCCGGGATGCTTCCCTTTGTTTGTCCTGCAACCGCAATCCTTTATGTGCTTGTGTTTAATGACTTGATCTTTCAGGCTAGAAACGGTTTCGCTATTTTGATCCTACCTTTTATTTACTTGGAAACCCTAACTTGAAAAGCTAGGATAAAATATAGACCTGACCCTGCTCGTGCCCGTTCAAGAAAAAAAGATCTAAATGTCAAATATAAGGCCTGCCCCCGATCTTTTTGCTTGACAGCCGTTGATTTAACTCAATTGGAAATTCTTCGCCGCCAGTAGCCTGGTTCACGATGGCAATGCATAACCGCAATAATGAGGACATAGTCCTTTTCGATGGTGTAGAGTACGGCATACGGGAATACCCGCGTAAGACGCCAACGAATGTCTTCCTCCAAGATATGCCAGCGTTCCGGTGCTTCGATAATCTGCTGGACGGCATGTTCAACCGCCGCAATGAAGCGAAACTCCAATCCTTCCCGGCACCCCGCGTAATATTGGGTGGCCTCTTCATACTCTGCAAGGGCATCGGGATGGAACTCATATCTCATCGAGCAAAGGCCCGTCGCACACGTTCCAGTGCTTCATCGCCTGGGATAGTCTGCACACGACCAGCCCGGACATCGTCACGGCGTCGCCGGGCCTCTGTTGACCAAAGTTGCTGAATATAACCGTCTTCTGCAGGGTCAAGGCTTTCTACTAGACGATCGGCAAGCAAGGCGCGCGCTTCGCTAGGCAAAGCGAGAGCTTCTTCGGCAATTTGTTCGACTGTCAAGATCATAACGATAGCCTCTTTGTAGCGATACGAAAAATATACCAACAAGAAATTCAGACGTCCTTTGCAACCACTTGGTAATAGTAGTGGGCAACTGAGTAACTCCCTGGCCGTTAATTTGCTATATGACGTAATTGTATCTGCAGCAACGCATTTTGACTATCCGCATGACTTCCAATGTTTGATACAAGCCCCTAAAAGCCACAGTCACTTTTCGTTCAAGAACAAAAAGATCTGAATGTCAAATACAAGGTCTGACCCCGATATTTCGTCAAGTTATATCCCCTTGGTTATGACGGTTTGCAGGTGCGAAAACATCTTACAGCGTTAGGCATGGCAATTAAAGCCCACGATAAAAGACGGAATGCCTAGAGGCGAGTAGCCACGAAGGGTACACAAAACCAAAAGAAACCAAATGACCGCAAACGTGATACCAACTCAAATAGGTATGTGACTAACTGAATAGCGGCGCATGATTAAGCTTTCAATTCTACCGCTGATTCCTCTCTTGCTGAGCCGCCCCTTTACGGTGTTGTTGTACCTGCAATCGTCTTCGTGAAATAAATTGGGTTCAAATTCAGAGAGCTTGGCCTGCCAATACTTTGCACCAGAAGCCATACCAACTTGAAATAACGAAATGGAAAAGCCTGCGACACAACCCAAAAAACTTACCACGGGTATTGAGTGGGCGGACTGAATAACCCCAGCAAGCAACACCCCTTGAAATATCATAAAAAAATTGTTTCGTTGAGCGAGTTGAGTAATCTCAAACTCACGCATTTGCAGTGCAACCTCAAAATCACTTCTTTTTTCAGTCATGTCATATCCAATTCAGAGGTAAGTATTCAGTCCCCCTCTTTGAAAAAGACGACTGTACGGATGCAGGAGGTAGGGCAACGCAGGAGCAGTTGCCGAGGGGCTAGGGGAGATTTTTTAAATAAATCCCCCTCAATCCCCCTTTTTTCAAAGGGGGATGCCAACAATACGCCTGGATTGCGGTAATTTGCCAACGGGGTCTGAATACTTACTCTGCGCGAGTACCAGCCATGGTTATGAATCCAAGAAGCTTAATACTATCTGTTTCTCCCTAAATTACACCTTCATCAATTATCAAAAACCAATCGTTCAGAAAGCGCATCGTATAGTTGACGCTGAATCATTACAGGAAGCCTCTCTATACGATTCAAAATGTCATCCATGCTCATCTGATCAATATGCGATATTAGCTTGCTCTCGATCATTTGCAGCGATTGCCGCTCTGATTCTTTTAACTCAACCGGTGGGTTATTGATTGCTTTCAAAAATTTTTCAGTCTCGAATTTCGTTAGAGCGTCTATATTTTCCAACGAAAAAAACTGCTGTTGCCAACTTTCGACCTTTGATCGCCTAAGCGCCTCGCTCAATTGAGCATATCGAACTTGCACCGAATCCAAATGACGCTCTACTTTCATTCGATCATCATTTGATAAATAACTAGGGGCATTAGCCAGCTCTTTTTCAAGAGCACAGCAATCAACGATATCTAAAGAATCTAGCTTTTCTATTAAAGGCATTCTGGATGCAAGCCAATCGGCTGAGCGTTTTCGAGCTTTATTTAATCGCTCAGTCACTAAATCTTTATAAATTGATTTTAAATCCCAAGCCGGCTCTATTTCTTGATCTTCCAACCACTTATCTAATTCTGCAAGCTGCCGTTCTATTTGATACGTTAAGAATTCATCAAGCTTATCCGGACTATCGGCTCTACCTTCACCCCAAGCACTTACATCTTCTAAGATATGCTTTAGCAAATTGACAATGTCAGAGATTTCATTTTCATCTGCTGTACCGACAAAAATATCTCTTAACCGATTAGCCTTAGCCATGGTCTCACGCAACATTTCCTCTTTTTCAAGCGATAGGGAAAATAAATCGCCTAAAACCTTGGTATGTTGCTTTAACATTATCCGCAAACGATTTTGACGATTTTCAATGGCTTTAATTCGTGCGTTAATTTCATCGGCACTCAGCACTGAATGAGCAGCCTTCACACCCTTAACAAGCTCGTCACCTTTTGCAATTTCGTCTCTTAAATCTCTGACAGGCGTGGATTCTGTAGGCGAAGCTTGACGTGGATAGTCTTCGCTCTCATCGAGAGTCAAAGCAAACTTTTGCCTAGCCTCAATTTGGGCGATACTGTGGTGCGTTTGTTCTTCAAGAACTTTTGCTTCCGCTTTAAAACCAAGTTGATTGAGACTTTCAACGGCTTTTTCCATCCGGTGCCTAAAATCACTCACTTGCACAGTCGAATGACAGCTTTGCCGGGGAATCCAATCATTTAAAAGGCTGGATAACATAGGTTTAATTTGCGCCAGCAATACATCAAAACTTCTAATTATATGCGTTGGCCAACACCCTTCTTCATCCATGGTTTTGCGTTTTTTTATTAACTTTGAACCTATGTTTAGCAGCTCTCCTACCCCATCGTTTTTTTCAGCCTTTTCTACTCTCAACTCCCAACGTTCTAATTCAGCTGCCGTTTCTCTTAGTAAGAGTAATACTTGAGTTGCACGGTCATTAAGAAACAAATAAGTCCCTTCCAAAGACTCCGGCAAAGGATCTACTTTTTTTGTTTGAGCGGCTTCCTGTGCTAAATCAATTATCGTTTGATAATCTTCTGCCAATTCCCAACGCCCCAATAAATTACGCCACCTGGCTTCGGCATCTTCCGACAAGAATCTCAAAGTACTTTGTTCTAAAAGCGCTCTTTCAAGAAAATGGCGGCCGCGCTGGGCCGGAAACGCATCATTAAGCCAATCGCTCGAAGCAATCATTTGACCGCTACGTTCAATGCGACGCGGCGGATTCTCGCAACCAATTAGCAACCCTAAAAACAACCCGGCTGACGCAGCGTTCATTCCATACGGAGGCGCAATAAGCTGCTTATACGAAGTCCAAAGAGATCTTTCTGGATCTGACTTATGAATTTGCTCAATTAATTCAAAAACCGCTTTAACTTTCGGCTCTAGCGGCCCCGATAATTTGCCATTGGGTTGTAACGCTTTCCACGTCAGTGCTAATAATGAGCTTACGCGGTTTTGCAAACGTTTTGGTTGTGCCTGTAACCATATTCCATCTACTTGGTGGGCCACTAAGTTACGCGTCAATTGAGCACAATCAGATGCACCGCCACCCGCCGCAGTTGCAAATCCATCAAAAGGAAATGGCAAAATTTGAGAATAGACTTGGCTAAATATTCCGCTACCGACTTGTCTTAAACGCCCTACTGGAATTTCATTGAAGCCGGCAACCCAAAACAAACGTTTTTTTATGGCATCCTGAGCGGATTCTTTTAAAGCCAAACGGCTACGTTCTATTTCTTCGGGTACAAAACGCCTAAACCGTTCACGTTCCTCCATTGTCATTTGTTCATCAAACAAATGAAGCCGGCCAAGATGCTCGGCCAAACTTTCATCATGATCGGACAGCCCTACAACCCAAATCGGGGCCATTTGATACCCTAATCGTTTGAGCTCCTGTGTAAAAATATGTTCTATGTTTTTTTCAACCTCCGCAACATCCTCATCGCCATGGATATAAACATATACAACTTTTCCTTTAGCGTCTGAAGGAGAAAGAGCTAGCTCCCATTCTTGGAATACGCGGTTAAGTGCCTTATCTAGTATTCGAGTATTTGAAAACTGAGCTTCGAATCGCCACTCTTGAGTAGAAATATCGTTTTGTAAAGCAAAATCTGTTGCTATATCGGTCAATTCAGCATCAGCCGCCCCGCGACGAATAAACAAATCACGTATAGCATCGGTCGTCAGATTACTTTGCCGTTTACGCAACCATTGTTGAAACTGCCCACGGGTTGATGCATCGGCAATTAATTCGTATTGTCCGAGATCGCGATTCCATTCAATAGCCCCTAGTTCTTGACTTAACGTCCTTAGCGCATCAGTCAAACTATGTAAAGTCATTGTTGTCGCTTCACATAATAAACAATCCATATTGTCTTGACTCTGTTTGCTAATTCGCATCTTCTCCAGCACAGCGACACCCGCCAATACCTGGCGTTGTGAATCGTTAAGATGTGATGAAAATTTTTCCAATAGCAACTGCAGCGTTTCAGCGACAGTACTCCCCGTTTGATGTTCTGCCGCAATCATCTCGGGCAACATACTGCTTAAAATCAATTCCGCAGCACTTACTTGTCGCAACCGTCCTTCTTTTGATGTGTCTTCAGCCGCGACACGTTCAATCATTTCCTTGATAAATGTCAGTGCTGAGCGGGATTGCACGACATCGCGTTGTCTCGTTAGAAACCAAGTTGCTAACGGATGAAGGGGCCAGCACCCTTGTGCGATCACGCGTTTAAATCGTTCCGGATCGCTCCATACAGGAAACCTGTTATATTCAGGCAAAGCATTGTTCATTCTTTGCCAAGAATCTTGACATAATCGATCAGCGTCATTTTCCCGCCAAACTTGGGATAATGCCTCCGGCTGCTTACCAATCATATGCGCGAAAATCGTTTCCAAGTTCGTGGATAAATACCACTTCTGAGCCGAATCGAAACGTGTGATATAGCGTTGTAATTGCCTTAGGTCCGCGCTGCCGAATCGCTTTAAATAAGCCTTTAGCTCATATTGAATAAATCCGATAAAACGAATTTTCGTGCTATTGTCCTGAACGCCTTGAAATATTTGTTGCAGTGCTGCATCACCCGCTAACAGCGGCTTTTCTGCGGCGTATTCCAAATAGCGACCAAACTCATCAAATAAGATAACAACGCTTGAAAAATCGCCATCTGGCCCACAATACACATCGCATAACGTATTAATCAATTCTTGCGCGGATTCTTGTCCTAAGACCGGAATTGGTGATCCATTCGCTTCGGAATAGATTGCATCTACTTCGTTATAAACAGCCTCGTCATTTTCACGTAAACAACTACAGATTTCCTCAGCGTTTTTTCCCGGTAAACGCTTTGCGAAACTATCACCTCGAAAAGCAAAGTTTCTTTCTACAAATTGTTCTGCCGATTGAAATCTTGGCGATAACGCCCGAATTGCGCCGGTATCAATACCATAACGATTTAACTGCGCTAATACAGCGTGACTTAGCGCATTCCCAAGATGAAAACCCGCCATCCCATCAAGCGTCAAAACCAATACAGGTTTAGCTAACTGTTCTAAATGAGATTGAACGGCTTGACTGATATCTAAATCAGCTTGAGCAATTTGCTCTACAATCTTGGTCGATGCACTGCTGTGAGGGTTGCCTAAAAGTGTAGCGCTGGTTAACGCTAAATGAGACTTACCAGATCCGTATCCTGCGACAACTAACCAATAAGGATTAACATCCTCGCCGCGTAACCCAGCCTGTAAGGAACTCAGGAGATCGCGAACAAAACTAGCGCTGTCCTTTAGGCGATAACCACCCTCGATACCTTCATTCTCCGCATCACCTGCGCCATGGTAACGAGGTCCATGAAATACAAAAGCCTCTGCCGCGCTTTGGGCTTGTGCAGGACGCTCATCGTACCAGCGTAATTGAACAGCGCCTTCAAAAAAGTTTTCGTTGTGAAAACTGACTAAGTCTCCCACTTTCATAAAATATCTCCTTATCCTTGATTAAATAAGCTCGTTGTAACTGCTACCCACCACTTGATCAGTTGTCTGTAGCCGCAACAATACTGGCGTACCTGTATACCGATCTACCTGAACAATACCTTTGTCCATCATCCAATCTAACCAACGGTTTATCATAGCTTCATCCCATCCCATAATTGCGAAACAACGTGTCTGCTGGGAGAAAAAGTCTAAAGCGATTTGGTTATCGGAATTGAATAACTCATCCCACACTAAATAGAGATAAGTTGCATAGAAAGGGAAAAAACTTTTATCTAATGGCGCCGCGATTCTAGTAAAAGACTCGTTCTCAGCTTGCAGCAAAACATCGATAAGTCCTAAGCAACTGTCCTCGAGATAACTTCGAATAACAACGCCAGAAAGTGATTTCAAATAACTTTTTTCACCATGACGATCCGTCAAAAACTCCGAGAACCTTGATTGAGTAAATTGGGAGCCAAGCCTAAACCCGCTCTCTGCAAAAAGCGCAAACCAAGCATCGGCAACGCCGGACGCCGGTGACGATAAGCTAAACCTACGTGAAAGCATTAAATGCAATACCCACAATGTTTGTGGCTCGCTAAGAAAAGGATCTTCCTGAAAAACAATCAAACCTAACGACGTTAATCCTAACGACCATTGACCAGAGACTTTCTTAGCGCTAATCAACCCCATGCCGTAAGCATAGTAAATCATTGGCTCAACTTTGCCTGTACTACTTCCAGTGGGTATGCCTGTCTCAGCGCCTATGGAAACCTTGTCGCCAACGCCTCCTTTTGATGCAAAAGAAAGTAAAGATGCCAATAAGCGCCTATCAGGCAAAAAAGTCTGCGGAAAATTGAGCGGTAAAGAAAAGATATTCGTTTCTTCGAACTCCATTCATTAAACTCCAAAATCTCTTTCTTCCAATGATGTCACCGACACCAGCTCGGCTTTTTCCCTTAACACACCAGTCGAACTCAATACGGGGCCGAGTGACCAGCATTGTCCTTTTTGTAACTTTGATAAACGCTCACTCCATTCATTTTTAGACACACGCTGATCCTTGAGAAATAATAACTCAGCAAACTTTTTAATTTCAGTATCAGCAGGTTTGAAAAATAATTTATGCCCCGCCATAAAAAGACGTGATCGTTCTTCATTACTGAATTTTTCTATATCTTGTGTTGCTAAAACTAACGATAAACCAAACTTTCTACCTTCTCGAATCATTTTATCTAACGGCGAGTCAGTGCTATGATCAAGGTTATGAATCTCGTCTAACACGACAGGAATAGGACGATTCTTATTTCCTGTCCGTCTGGCATAATCATATAAATCCCATAATATAAATTCAGTGACTAATCTTTGAATGTCACTCGAGTAACCTAATAACTGTATTATATTAACCAAACTATCGGACGAATTTAGCATTTCGCCCCAACTTGAATCACAATCCTGACGAAATGGCTCAGCCTTAATGAAAGGTTCTAATTTATTTGCCAGTGTTTCCCCGGTGCTACTTTGCTCTTCAATCAAACCCTTTAATACACTTTCAAAATTATAATTGGAATACGTACTCACGCCAGACTCAAGTGTTCGAACTAATGTAGCAAATTGTTGTTCGCCCATAGAATCAAATACTGATTTAAATATCTTTGAAACTCTTGTAGCAACATCAAAAGGCTTTTCTTCAAATGCGGACATCAAAGGATCAATTATTTGCTGCTGTTTTTTAAAGGGATTTAATGGCAATTTTTCATGATAAACATAATGATTCTTAGGGTTAGTTATAAAATTAAACTGTTTTTCTAATTGATCAGGAAGAAATCCATTCGTATAGTCAATTATTAAGGAATGTAAATTATGAAATGCCATTTCTGCTAATAAACACTGAATTCCATAGGTTTTTCCAAACCCAGGCGAACCAAATATTATTAGATGCCTATTCGCCAATTGTTGATGTCCATAATGCCAATAAACTGGCTCACCGTTACTTTTTGTCCCGATCAAGAGTTTTTCCGGCAGTTGGCTATAGGAAGGTTCTATCGATAGAGAATCGCCACTTTTTTCTACAGCCTTTTCCGATTCAATAACTTTTTGTCTCTCTTCAGTATTCAATACCATCTGTTCGGTATCTTTTTTTGTCAATTCATCTTCAGTTTCTTGCTGATGAATAGTTTCATCAATCGTAATTTGATGCGCTTCGCCCGGCTTTTGGTCTGGTGTAGACAACGCCTCGGTAGGTTCGTTGTTAACCATGCTTGATTTAGTAAATTCAGGAACAGCCGTAATAGGGTTAGCTATAAGATCTATTTTTAAATCACCTTGTTCTTTACCGCTAAACAGCATCTCTAAACCTTTATAACCCATCGCAACATGGCGTATTGACGCATTAGGCGGGATCTTAAAGGGAGGTAAAATAGCGCCTGCAGGCAAGGCTAAATTTGTAATCTTCGTCTCTTGGCTAGGATCATCTGTCCAGAATGTAAAAATAGCCCCTTGCCAATGGATTTCATAATATCCTTCCGTCAACTGTTCTAACGCTACATCAAGCTTTTCCCGCTGCTGTTCAGGCATTGAAATAACATAGCGTGAAGTAATCGAACGCTGTAGCTGCGCCCACCAATAACGCCGATCAAACGTCACTCTTCGAATATCGCAGCGATTAGGCGTTAACAATTGTGTTAAATGACTCAAACCATCCTGTACCTGCTCATACGCCTTCATGAGATGGCTATCATTTTGTTTTGCGAATTTACACTCTATTAACACTGCCTGAATCAGAGGAACTTCGTTGTCGCGCAAGATCAACGATAATTGCATTAGATCAGGACGGTAAGTCACATCGCTACCGGCAAACCAATGTTGCAACGCATCAACCGGCAATAATTGTGTCATGCCCGCATTCTCTGGAACCGACAAGAGGCGGCGAATGGCAGCAAAACCAATGACTTCGCGGATTTTTTCACCCTTCCCCACAACGGCGCGCAAAGACGAAAGACCAATCACCTCCTCGGCCTCATTGACGATACATACCGCCATCGATTCGAAATTGTCACCGGACTGAAAAGGCAGTAAACCTACCAAATGGTTTTTAACCATATTAGTCAACTGCGAAAGCGTATCGTGCTCGGTTGAAATCGACAAATTTAATTCGCCGTAGGCACCCAAACCGGATGTAAACCCGACAATTCTGCGATCACCATCGTTATCGCTATTCGTAAGTAAATGTTTATCTACAAAGGGATCAATGCAAGCTACCCATTGCGACATTTTATGCATCGCCTCAACAACGCCCTGCCAAGGCTGATAATCGATATGACCGAAAATCAAATGCTCCCCGTCGGGATTTTGGGGATGTCGCAGTCGGGCCGATAAATCCGCATGATGCGTCTGAATACGAAGCCTACGATTGCTCAAAAGACTCTTACGCTTAAAATGCTCACCTTGTTGAATCGGCCTGGGATATTCGCAAATAGGAAACTGACTGAAATTATTCTTATGGAAATCAAATTCAAACGGTAATGCCATTTCGGCATCGCCAGTCAATTTGCTGGATAAAAACCGAAATAAAAAGCCAATATCGTACTGTTGTCTTTCATCCTTGAGCCGCTTTACCATTTTTTCCGGCGTTGGGGCAAAGTGATGAGCAACGGAAATGATGACAGAACGGCCTTGTTCTCGATATTTATCCATTAATTGATGGCGCCAAGCTGCTAATCGAGTTTCTACGGAAAGAGGTGAAGACGATGTGGAATACACCATCACCTCGCAATGAAACGGAGGCCACTCATCTGAACTCTGCTTTAGATAATGACGCAAAAATCGGTCGACACCGGAGAGTATTGTCGCCAACTCTTCAACATGAACAGCCAAAATACGCAGCCCATCTTCAGCAAAGGGATAAAGCGCCAAATAATCGGACAAGACCCGTTCGACAACAGAACTTTCTTCTGTTGGCTTGACGACATCAGCGATATTATCATCGTCATCGATTTCGTCATCGCGCAACAAAGTCTGTACGGCCAAACTTTTTTCCGTGGCGGGCTCCTCACCCAAATAATGCAACAAACCAAATGATTTAATTTTGGCTGATAAGGTTCTCTGATCGTTAATCACTAAACCCGCCAATGGGCGATGAATTTCAACTAGATTAAGCAAGCGATCAAACGCGTCTTTTCCATTGCGGCTAAGCAAATGCTCGCCAACAACCTCGGGAAAACTATCGCATAAAAAACGGCAGCGGGCTTGGCTCAGCTCTAAAACAGGCGGGCTCAGTCCCCAAACAACCGCAGATTTCAAAAAACCGTCATTAGGATTGACGCTATCATCAATCAATAAAAACGCCTTATAGAAACAGCGAAGCAACTCTTCGCCACCGGTAATATGCTTATCCAAAACCCGTTTAGCTAAGTTTTCATAAGCTCTCCGCACAGCAATGAAATTTTCTGGCATAGCCGCGTAATAACCCTGCCCAATATAAAATTGTAGCCAGTTAAAATAAGCACCGCTTAATTCCTTTACATCGACCCATAACGAACTATCGATTATTGCCGTATCTATCTTTTCTACCAGGTTTGTTAGCTTCATTCCGCACAAAGCCAGACTAACCAATCGATTAGCCTCCTCTTCATCCGCCGCAAAATAAAGCGCTGTCATAATCACTTCGGGCATTTGAAAAGCGGGTAATAGGACATGCGTTTTAGCAAAAACTGCCTCCTTCCATTGCTCCAAGACCCATTTCGCGCAATAGTATTGAACCCTTTCTGGATGTGTCGGCTCAAATGACCATTGAAAAACGCGCGGTTTAAATTTTTCAAAATCCTCCGTTGTGATGAGATTGATTTTGAAACCGACATGAGGCCGTGCTCTACTCGTTCCATAATCCAAACCTTCCATATTCAAAACAATAGGCACTCTACATTGCCATTGATCGCGCAATTGCAGCGATTGATCTTCATCGACAGGAAAACGTAAATCGATTTCATCGAGTCGATCAGCTAAACCGCCTAAACAACCTTGAATCAATTCTTCAGCTAGGCTGTTAGCCTCGAGGTCATGATTGAAACGTTTGACCTCGATCTCAATGCTTTGTAAAACATCGGCGATAAGACGACCAGTGCTTTGGCTTTCGAATTCAAGCACGGTTTGCCATACCGCTTGTAATAGAACATCCACACTAAAACCGGATAAGCGTTGAATTTTATCTTTTTTCGGTTTCGGTTCCGTGCGGAGCTTTAATACATTTAAGACCGGCAATAAATCCGTCTGCAACAGTTTCGCTTTCGCTTCGGCATCGGCTTTGAAAATAAAATCATGCAAAGTGTCGCGATATTCGTCTAAACCATGATACAAGGGCTGTGTTGATAACACCTCCGGAATATCCAAAAGCTCGTCTTCAAATGCCTTTCCCAATTTTTGCCAAGCTTTCTTCTGATCAGACGCGCTCTTAAATTTTTGATGCGAAATAAAGGCATCGGCTTCCTTGATCAAATTAACAGACTTTTTCTTGCTGATATCAACGTTTAATAAAGGGGGAATGTCCCAATACGCCAGCGATTGATAAAACTGGTCAAGGACATCGTTAATAGAAGCCATATCATGCTTATGTGTATATATTTTTCGTTCAAAAAATTCGGCTAATTTAACCAATAAACGAGGTCGAACTTTAAACAATTGATGTAATACAACATCGAATGATTCTATCTGCTGTTCTGAACAATCTAAATCTAAATCTTCGCTTATATGGCGAATCCATGGATTAAAACCCTGTTCCAGTTTACTCCAAACTCGATGTTCATCAACCCTATGAAAATCGGCTAAACCGCCTTGGTCCGATGCATGGTTAAAGCCCAACAACACAATCACCAAACCATCAATATCAGCCGGTATTGGCTCATTACGCCACTTTGTTAGTCGGTCATCTTGATCTACCCATTTTAGATTGCCATTTCCATCTACTGCGTCTTTAGCCGCCATTTTATGGCGTAACTGATCCTCGCTTTGATACTTGCACCACTCCAGCCAAAGGTTTTTTGCCACTTTAAAATGACATCGCCATGACTTTTGAGACAGGCTTTTTAGGCGATACGCTTCAAGCGCTGAAAAAAGCGCCATCGTATTATCGGGATCAAGACTCTCAACGATAAAAATGGCTTTTTTATCGCTATCAGGCGAACTCAAAGCCCGTTCCCATTCATCGATAAGATAGTCTTTCAGCGTTCTAGTAAAAAGATTCATTAAAGTTCCTTATTTAGCCTATCCGGGATTTTTGACCATCGATACGGCATCTGACAGCTCGACAAGAAAACCGCCTTGTTGCAAGGCCTCTTCAACCCATGCGGTATCGGCGGTAATGGAATAAGTTTCGACATCGACTTCATTACCACACCAGCGCAAGGCGACCGCAAGCTGTTCTCCTCCCAGTGCAATGCCATAATGGGCGAACACTCGCTGATAAAAATGATTGAGCCGTATTCGTTCGCCTGGACGTACTAAAGCTGCAATTAAAAACCTTATTAGCTGTTGATCTAATGTAAAACGTTGGCCGCTACCTTTTTGTGGAATGACTAAGCCTATTTCTTTTGAAATTTTTCTAAAAATTTGAAAACCGTGCTTATCTGCTTCGACGCTACTGCCAGTGCCATTCTTATTAATGCTTTTTAATACTCGATAAAGCAAAGACTCAACACGTTCAAAAGAATTTTGCGCCATTTGTCGGATTGGAGCACCTGGCTTTGCATCAGGATCTGTAACTATCCAAACATAGTTACCGATAAAACGTTCCGTAGTTTTCTCCGAAACATCTATTCTACGCGCCTGAAAACAAAGGCTTCGTAAAACATGAATACAACAAAGTAATTGCATTAAATCAAGCTTATCAAGCGTTCCAAGTTTTGCGTTACATATATTATGAAATTCTGTTGCAAATAAAAAAGCTTCAGCGCTAGAGGAGCTTGGAACCCAACCTAAGTTGGCATGCTTAGGATTAATATTTAACTTATAATTTTCAAGTGAGTTTTCAATCCATCTCACAAGATAATCAATCTGACCCGACAAACTACTTAACATTTCTTGCAAACATCCTTCTAACTGTGTACGTAGATCTGAGATATTATGATGTTGCAAATGTAGGTAATCTTTATTATTTATTAATTTTCCGAATTCTAGAGTTTCGTTTTGGTTGAATAAATTTACTAATTGCAAATAAAGCAACTCCCCACCTCTTGCCATAAAAATATGCCGATCATTATCAAGATATTTTTTAGAGTCTTTCCATTTTAAATCTATATCGTTTTTTGCTTTAGAATGACTCCATACTAGCTCTCTACCTAAAAGGTTAGTTGAAGCAGGAAGAAATGTATAAGTTACCCACGTTCTATTTTTTGCAACACCTACAAAACCACTAAATAAGCTTTGAATTAAACGGACTGCTTCTTCTTTATCTTCATTATTACCGCAAATACGGTCTTTAATCGCCTCGATAGCATCCAAATAAGCTTCACGATGCACCGTATGTCGGGTTTCTAGCTTGGAAGATGGAAAAAAAGAAAAAAGCTTTAATGCCACCCTGTTTTCCGGCCAATAACGTGGCGTCTCATTAGCATCGCAACATAAGCTGAACTGAAATCTTCCTTCACCGTTTTTTCTTTTCGGCGAAGCAAAAACCAATAAAAATTCGGCTAAATACTCGATAGGCGTTTGGTCTTTGTAAAATCGCTTTCCGTAGATACGGATCGCCGGATTATCAGATTTTGTATCGCTATTGGGCGGAAAAGCTTTTAATAGGGCAGCCAGGTTTTCGTTTTCTTGTGCGTCCTTTGTCATTTAGTATTTCTCCAATTCCTGTTTCTGTTCATCGATCACAAATCTATGCATTTTCACTTTGCCATCGATACCTGAACGTAACAAACCGATTTCACCAGCTGGAAAAGTATGCGTATTATCCAATAACTCGGCTCGAAACCATTCCAACTGGGCCAAATGTATTGGCGCAAGCTCATTGCCTAGTTGCCCTAGTGAACGGCTATGAATATAATCGAGTAACGGCAATGATAACGACAGCTCGGCCAGGCCATTTTTATAGACTAATTTGGGCACTCGGCGGGCCGCATCATAACGCAAAGCAAAATCCTGGCTATCCAATTTAGCGACGATCAACTGAGTTGGTTGAACCACAACCCGATCAGGTCGGCGTAGCGTCAAATAGAGTGCATCATCGCTTTCAAATTGACCGGAGCTAAAGCCGGAAAAAATTTCCAGCAAGACTTTTAAGCATCTTTTAAGTAATGCCCGTTTTTCGCTATTATCTAACGTTAAACCACCTTCGTTTTGCCAACGATTAAAATCTCTCAACGTTGGGGATTGCAAAAAGGTAGAAAGAAACATCTCGCTTTGCGGGGTGACAGGCGAACTATTCTGTCCAAAGAAATACAACATGCGACGTAAGGCGAATCGGTAACGAATACCGGTCGCTTCAGCAGCACGCTTATGCCAACGCTGCTGCGTACCTTTTATTGTTTCCGGTAGCTCCATTCCAACAATTGCTCCTGAACCCAATAATTGGCGTTCAAAATCGACCGATATAGGTCCGCCGAACACCGTGCGCCTAGTTAATGTAATGGCGCGCAAACTCCCTGCATCTTTCCAGGGCTTGCCGCATCGAAAACCGAAAAAAACCTCACTAAATAATATGTGATCCAATGCTTCATTATTGGTTGTTTGCGCCTCACCTGTCTTCTTAACAAGAACATGCGCCTCTTTACAGTCCATGCCCCCGGTCAGACTCAAAGCCAAATGAGCGACCATCTGCCGCAACGTTAAGCGTTGTTCGTAAGAAGTCAGCCGTTGATATATCCAGCGAACTCTTTCTTCTACGGTTTCGCTGATTGAGTGTAAGACATTTCTGTTAAGGTGCAGTGGACAATGGCTTTCTATGTTGCAACCGTAGCATTGATCCCATGCAGAATGCTTGACCATCTTTGTCAATACTTCTGCGCCGATCTCCACATTATCCAATCGGGTCATGTTCAAAATAACCAATTCCTTGTCAAAACCCAAAACAGCATGTTGCGCTAGGTTGCCATTTTCATACGGACGATCCAAACACGCTAAAATATCGCTTTCAATATCAGTCCGACCGCCGGTTTGTGTTACATAATCAGCCAAACTGTTAATTAAGGGGCCCGTATTACTGACAAACAACCAACTGCCCAGCTCCGTGAGTCCCTGTGTCAGCCAATCCAGACGCTGTTGTGTAGTCAACTCGCTCATATCTTTGACAATCGTGACTTTTCCATTCGGAAGATTGATCTCTTCACGCTCACTTAATGCAGAGCTTAACGGCTTATCCTCGGGCAGTTGCTTTAATCGTTTAAAGATATCTAAGGCCACCGTTGACTTACCATCGCCGGCATGACCGGTTAACACAATTACACGGCCTTTGTTTTCGCTTAACGCTTGATAAACATCCTCAACCAGCGGGAAAGGTTGATAAATCTCTGTAAAGTAGCTATTTAATGCCTGAGACTCTGCTAAAGCGTTTGCGCTGTTAGCTGTAATATTATGCAAGGAATTTAAATAGGCAATATAACCATTTTGCCTTTCGGACATATAACTTTCTCCAACTTTTATTGCATCCATAAATTTATTATTGTCATATACAGGTTTAATATCAGAGACATTAGCGGAATGAATTTCAACATCCGATATCGGCAAGTCAAGTGCTTCTGACAACAAGGGGCGTTGTTCAATTGAAAAATATTTGTTTGCAAGGTAATTTGCGATAGTTAATATTAAGTCTTTATCACTTTTAAGGGCTTTATATACATCTAATGTAAAACCTCCAGATATATTTTTTTCCAATAATTCTTTTTTATGTAAATGACCAATACTTGTACGTCTTAAATTCCTACTGCTCTCCACCTCCCATAAACCATCATTTTCTAATTTTCCAAATGGGTAATATGAATTTTCATAATTACCTTTTAATTGAAGTAGCAGGTAAATTTTTTTAAAATCTTTATCGAACAGTGAAAAATTAATCATTCTTTCGTTGCTTTTATAACAATAACTTAGTGCTAAAAGCAACATTACAGGCTTATGAAAACTAGGTTCTCTACTTTCATTATATACCCGTATATTTTCAAATTTTTTTATTATATCCATATCGTTTTATAACATACATATTAAACATCCATCATCATCCTCATCATCGTCGTCTAACACAGAATCGATTAATCCTTTTGGTCTACTCATTTTTTTATTATCATTGGCAAACTTCTGCTTAATCTCTTCTTTTCGCGCTAATAACTCATCCAATGATTCGCCTTGTGACCAGGTATATCTTTTTCCCGTTTTCTCATCGTACTTTTCATATTTTTTAGCATCTTCAAATAATCCAGGATGATTTTCGTATAATCCTATCCATTCTATTTTCCGCTGATAAAAACAAAAATGACACCCTGATCGGCTACGCCATTCATAATATTTAGGCAACCCTAAGCCGGAATCTTCAAGTAACTTAATAATATCGCTTTTTACTAAACCATCTTCCTTGAATGGAAATACTGCTTTGATATTTGGTTTTGAAGAAATGTAACCTTCCCTTTGCGGTTCGTCTGCTCTAATACCTACATAGCTAATAACTTCATCATCACCTACAAAATCTTCAAAAGGCTTCAATTTTAAATTTATCGTACACCACCGCTGTTGTGCAGATGGTAAAAAGTTATTATGTAATTTAAGGTAATAATCAAACTGTCTGCCACCATTTAACCTTACGATTTCCTTTCCTAAATAATCCTCCATTAAATCGACAAACTCTAAAGTCTCGGGAAGTTCTGCGCCAGTATCAGTAAAGTAATACTCCATTTCCGGCACCTTATCACGCATATAAATCGCCAACGCCGCACTATCCTTGCCGCCTGATAAACCGAGGAGATGTCTTAAGGTTTTTTTATCACTCATAGTTTTTTACCTGTAACGAAAAGCAGTGCAAGTTTTCAATAGAGTGTAACGTCTTGTCGTTGGTTAACAAAATTGCCCCGGATTCAATAGCCGTTGCGGCAATGATGGCATCAGGAAGTTTTATCCGACATGCTCGGCGCAAGCTGATGGTTTTTTGTTTGATAGTTTCGGTTAAATTTAGCAAAACGATGTTGCTTAAATAGTTGTTTATGATTTGTGCGTCCGTTGTCGTTAACGCGGGAAACGATAACAGTTCTATTTCGGTAATTACGGAATAGCCATAACGTCCATTCGGTAAATTTTCCGCCAAGCGGTCATTCAGCAGGTAAATCAGAATATTCGTGTCAAACAGATAGTTAATACTCACGACTTGTCCTCATACCGTCGCCATTCGTCACGTTGTTGCTGTTGCCATGCTACGGGGTCATCTATCGCTGCAAACGCACTCACTCGCCCAGCCATTTGCATTAGTTTTGGGGCATGGTCAACAAGCTGTGCATTGTCTTCAGTCAGCGCTTCATCAATGACTAAGAAGATATGATGCTTTCCTGGACGGATATTGGCCGGCAAAGTAATGGTAATAATACCGTTTTGATTGACCTCTGCTACGGTTTCTATATGTTGCATAAGCATGCTCCGGATAATTTAAATGTATGGGTATAATTTTTTGATAAATAACACGATAGCCTCGGTTACGCTGTTGGTAATGACAGAATAAACTCGTAGATGCGGTTCATGCCTCATCGGTTCCTATGAACTACGGACTTTATTGAGGTACGGTGCAACAAATACTTTCACGCTTTCGAGAACCTCAAGCAGCCGTTGCGCTAATTCGAATGCCTTGTTCAATGTTATCGCTTGCAATTCGGGATCCTCTGGATAGTCGTGCGAAAAAGCGTTTCCGACTTCTCGCATAAGCAGCCAATCGTCCGCCGAATCGATTGCACCGATTTTTTCCAAGCGATAGAGCTTATCGATGAATGCATTTAATTCGCCGGGCTCTTTAGTCAATTCCAATACTGCCGGAAATAACTGCGCCCCATCAGATCTTGTAGCTTTGCAAAACGCGTCGAAAACTGATCGAGTATTGCAAGTTCTACATTGCTTAATCGCGATAACGCTTCTGCTGCAAATGGCGAATGCGGCTGTAATTCTGTCATAGCCCAACGGAGCCGTTCGGCATGACGGTCACATATTTTCAATACGCCTTCGATTTGCTCTTTCATTGCAATCGCACCCCAGTCTGTTTAGCTATCCGATAGATCGGTAAATCGACTGACGTACCGGCTCTGTGCAAAACGATATTGATTTTTTGATCGCCGATTTTTTTGTGGAGCTCACGTAAAAACTGTAATTTGGCCGTTATCAATTCTTCGGCATTTTGTGTTGGTGCTTCGATATACAGATCAATATCGCCGCCTTTGCGTGTATCGTCAACTCTCGTTCCGAATAATCAAACCTGCACCCGAGCCAAAATATTTTTCAGCGGCTTCACAAATAATATGCTTTTGTGTTATGCGCATACATTTAGTGTATTTTTATTTTTTGTACCAGAAATTTTCCCCCGAAATAAACCAATATGCTCGTAATGTTGGCTCGGCCCACTATAATCGAGATTGTGCCGTTTCATAAACCTTGTATTTTTCTCGTTTACCAACAGCGATCACAGTCACAAAAATAATCTCATCATCGACGCGATAAATCAGGCGATAGCCTTTGGAGGCAAGTTTTATTTAACAGTTAGGCATACCGGAAAGTGCCACAGCCGGAACCCTTGGATTTTCAAGCCGTTCAGCCAATTTCTCTTTCAATGGCGCACGAACACTACCATCGAGTTTCTCCCATTCCTGTAGCGCCAGTTCATGGAAACGCAACTCATAAGTCATCAAGGCTTACCTTGATGAATGGGCCTTCTGCACGTTCCTTGACCAACTGTGCATCTTCTAAATCCTCCAAGTACGCCATCAACATTTCATAATGCGCGGCAGGTAGTAAATAGGCTTCAGCCTTGTTGTGGCTTAAAATAGCAACCGCTTCATCTTCTGCTTTTTTCAGGACGTCTGAAAAACTGCGTTTCAATTCGGTTACACTGACCGTCTTGTTACTTAAAATGACATCCATAAGAACTCCATGAATTGTTGGTTTGTTCATTTGTTGCTAATCTTTTAGCACATTAGGGCGCAATAGCGTTAGCGTATTGCGCCGGATGGTTACAGGCCAACATGCTGCGCAATACGGCTAATAACAAATCGGGGCATTCAGGTATTATGCAAAAAGAACAGCGAAGCACCGTGAGAACCGGATAATTCGCCGCTCAAGCGCCATGATCATCCAACCATGCCTGAAGCCGGGTAGGTCGGGTTAGGCGATAGCCGTAACCCGACCATCAATGGCTACCCTGTCGGGTTACGCTCACGCTAACCCGACCTACATTACTACTTTCTTATTCAAATAAACGACTTAATAGTCCGTCTCGGGTTAGATTAAAATGCGATGCAATATCGTTCAATATGGCTGATAACACACCCGTTCTTAACGGATTATGTGCTGGAATTGTTATGTAGCGAGGAATATTCCTGTTAGATCTCGCGGCAACTTCATGCTGCAATCACTTCGTCACGGACAAAATGCAAACGAATAATGCTCGGCTTGTCTTCCGACTCGAAGTGGCAGGCGACCGCATCTCGAACATTAGCATGCAGTTGTTCTATATCATCCGCCTCGGTATATATTGAACAGCCAAGCGCTTTAGCGATAAAACCGCCCTCCGCGGCTTCTTCTACAACAAAAATTATTTCGTTCATTTGCGCATTATCTCAGTTGTTTTTAATAATAATCCTAGAAAGAGCAGTTGGCATGTGTTGTAGACCTGTAGACCGTTCGTGCTGAGCCAAGTCGAAGCATGAAGGGTCTACAACACTTTCACCGGCCTGGTGAAGCCTCAAACTACCGTTCACCCTGAGCGCAGCCGAAGGGCTCAGGGTGAACGGTAGTTTGAGGCTCTCAGCTACTCTTTTTAGGATAATCGTTTCACGATCATAACCCGAACATCGATAGAGTAACTATTCAGTCCCCGGCAATTATCGTTCCCACGCTCTACCACTGCCATTAAGTTAAGCCATCACAGAGATAAGTAATGCTTGCATTCAGGCTCTAATGTGCCTCAAAAGCTTGCCATCCATGGCACTGGATTCCGCCACAAATCCGTACGGAACGGATTTGCATTTACCCGAAGGGCTCCGGGCAGGATAACCCGGAGTGAATCCATGGCGGAATGACGGGCTTACCTTAACTTAATGGCAGTGACGCTCTCCCGCTCATCGTTATACATAAGTCAAAAATTACCCTTTTGCAATCTTAGCCAATGAGAGCTCGATACCTTTATTGTCATTTAACACACTCGGCTATCCTTCACCTAGCGCTAGGCGATCCGCGTAGGGTACGCTGTGCGCACCATGGTAACCCCGCAATGTTCATGTGCCAACCGAACCGTCAGGGCACGGCTTTGGTACGCGCAGCGTACCCTACAATTTATTTATAACGATGAGAGCTCTGCGTAGGAACGATAGTGGGATACGAATAATTACTCGATTGACACCCTTATTCAAGATGACCACTGCTTTATCAATCGCGCAAGAATAGCCTGTTTCAATGCCTGGCTTCCTTGATCCAGCTTCAGTTCCGCTATTTTGGCGTCGGCCTGTTCTTTTAATTCTTCGGTCAAATAGGCCACTTGTTTGTATTCGCCATTTTCGCTCACGATACGGATCAGCGTCGCTTCACTGCCGGTTTCTGCTTTTTGTTGCTCGGCGTGGACGATCGCGAGCTCTTTCAGTCTTCCGCTTAATTCGATTAAACGATAAGCGGCTTCGGTGGTGTTGTTTGGCTTCCATTTATCGGGTGGCGCTTTGCCTAAAAATGCGGCGACCGATTCCAACCAAGCCGTATCGGTGTCTTTGTCGTTCTGCAATCGGATGATGAATGCCTTCAAGCCTACGCCATCGATTGTATAGTTTTCCAGGCCGGCATAGCGTTGCTTCAACGTTTGTCTCAGACTTTTGAGGTCGGCATTTACGCTCAAGTCGAACGCTTGACTTAGTTGCTGTTGAAACTGCGTCAATAAATTTTGATAGGCTTTGTTCAGGATATTTAGGCTTTCAACCAGAACATTTAAAAAGTCGTTCGGATTGCTATCGTTAAAGTGTGTTTCGTCGGTATATGCATGGAAACCGCAGGCCTCCGGCAACTCTTTAAATAAGAGTTGCATTGGGCTTTGAGTGTTTTGGAATGCATCGCGCACGGCCTGAGCTTTTTGATCCAAATTTCGGCTCGACAAGGTATAAGGCGGCAATTGATGAATGAATTTGGCCAAGGGTTTGACGATGTCTAACAGCGTGCTGTTTTCCGGCGATTTTCCGACCAATTTCGCTAAATATTGATTAAAGAGATCGGCTCTGATACCGCTAAAATCAAAGGCTTCAACGGAAAATAATTCAGGCCGCTTTAATAAAATTTCAAAGTGTTCTTGAGACACATGCGGACAAAACACACCGCTTTCGTATAAGGCTAAGGAGCGTTGTTTTGAGAGGTAATAGGCGATAAATAGCAGCGGCACAACACCTTCTTTTATACCGTAAGGCGGCTTGCTCAATAATTTATAAAGCGCCGTCAACGGCTGCGGACGGCCGTCGGATTTTAAATAGCTATCTATGCCTTGCCATACACGGAACAATTGATAAGCGTTATCGGGCGACGGTTCAACAATCTGCCAAAAACCATTGCGAATGACATGAATGCCGGTTTCTTTAAAAACCGCTCGGTATATGGATTTTTCGGGCGGATATTTGGTCGCGTCAAAGCCTAAGTCTTCTTGGTGCGCGTGATTTAATAAGGCCGCTACTAATTTATTTCTTGCCGAGCTGGCTTGCGCCGAGATTTTGTTGCGATTGACTAATTCATTTTTGATAATCGGGGTTTTGGCATAAACAGTCTGCAAAATTGTAGACAATTGATGTTGCAATGTCTTTTTGTTCGCTATGTTTAGCGTATCTGCTCGCCAAATCCACTTATTTTGTTCCGGTTGTTCCAGTATTTGATTTAACAGTAACGCTTCCGTTTGCCGTGCAGCGTTCAACCTGTCTTTCAATTCCCTCCCCGCAACGGGATCCGATTTTATTTCCGGACTTTCGGTTTGAATTCTTTCCAAGGCCAAAACTTCAACTATCGCGTTGTACAGTTGAGTTACATTGTTACACAAGGCAAATAATGTCAGTTCGCTTGCTTTTTTCGTGATGTCGTAAAAAGCATTGAGTGCGTCCGAATCCTCCGCTAAGAAGAAGACTATGCGCGGCGAATCGTTTTGCTTAATCTGCTTTAAGCTCTGTTGAGACGAGGCATATATTGGCTGAAAGTAGCGCAATGTCCCGGTTGCAATGGAATATCTTCTGGCTACGATCGGCAGTAGCGTTTTACGCTTGTTTAATACGTCGGACAAATCGATTCGGCCTAGCTGCTGAGTAACTTCATTGACTTGCGCTTCTAGGTCAAAATCACTGCCTTCCCAGATTCGATACTCGGCGCTGAATTTACGATAGGTGATAATCGATTTAGTTTGCAATGACTCAAGGTCTACAGTGACCTGGTCGGTATCTGGGAAGCATTGTTGCAACAATGGGTAACTTGCTTTTAATCCGCCGTGGGCGCCCATGATATTGAATAAGCCGATGGTCTTTAGCAGTTTGATTTCACTATCTTTAGCATCCCCTAAGCGCTCGATCGCAATCAAAACTTCTGTCCAGCGCCGATGCGTCGCATGGTCGGAGGTCATGGACGGTTGATTTAGAATAAAGTATTCAAATATTTCCCAAGGCGGCACCCAATCGCCGACATTATGCAGGCGTTTTAGTCCATCTTGAAATCCGTAATGCTCTTGGCTGCCTAAATAGCTGAATAAGGTGCGCTCATTCTGCGCCACTTTTTGACATAACACCGGTAAAATCAAAGCGGCAATGGGATGTAACGGGTAACATTTTGCTAGTATGTCTTCGGCAATTGCGGCTGATACCGAGACCGGTAGGGCATTTTGTTTAGCAAGTACCGAAATGATTGTTTGCGTCTGTTGTCGTATCGCTATACGCTGAGATTCTGTTAAGTTCGATTTAAAAGCGGCGGCAACGACACGTAATGTTTGTTCGGCTGATTCCAGGAAAGGAATGCTTTCAAAACGCCCCTGTACTTTTACCCATTCGTTAAGCAGCGTTTCTCCGAGGCCTTTTGAATATTGTTCAAAAGCCTGATGCATAAGGACGACGAGTAACACATTGGCTTCTCCGCCTTTATAAGCATATTCGGCTAATGCCTGTAACAAATAAATATCGTTAGCACCCTGATGTCGTGCTTCGTATTCAAGAAACTTACCTAATTCGTCAATAACAATGAGAACGCCTTTGCCTTGCGCGTGAAGAACGGCTTGTTTCAATCGATGCAGTAAAGCAAGCATTTCGCTAACCGTTGCGCCTTCCTGTGCCGCGGCTGCAAGTTCTTTTATGATGCTTGGTTTTTTGCCCTGTTTTTCTTGCCAAAAGCTTTCCGCCGCCCAATGCATCGCTTTCAGCAATCGCCTACTCAACGATTCGGAACTACCTGTTAATATCACAGTGCAATAAGCATTGGATTCTTGCGTATGGGCAATATATTTGTGCGCCAACGCAGGATTGTGTTTTGTTAACAAGCCTTCTGCCGTAACGCTTGTCATGTAGTTTGGGTGTTCTAGTAAATGTGTCAGGAAAATGGCAAATGACGATTTTCCGGAGCCATAAGGCCCCACTAATGACCATGCTCTTGGCATGGATTGGTCATTAAACGTCGAGGCAATTTTGTCCAACACCAGCATCGTTTTTGATGTTGGAATGTAGGCGTTTAAAATTGGACTTGAATCGATGTCTCTTTCGAGATTGATGGATCGAGTATAGTGCGTATCGACTTGTACGAATGCTTCCATTATGCGTTAACCCATTCCCTGTTTTCATAGTGATGGCGTAAAAAACTTAACGATTCGACGTTTTCATCATCGCGAAATAATTGATTAATCCCTGCGGTCTCATTGATTTGGTAAACGCGCGGATAACGCTCGATTAAGCGCTCAAGCTTGGCTAGTAATTCGCTTTCCGTTAAACGAAATATGCTGCCGATAGCAACCCCTTGTTTTTCGCCATACATTAATTCGGCTATAGGCAATGTTGATATTTTACGATGATTAAAAACTTCGTTAACAGCGTAACCGAATACAGCCAAAGGCAAGTGATTACGACGTTCCAGACGCGTTAAATAATGCTGAGGCGAGGTTCCTGCCGATATCAATTGCAAGGAAGCCAACGGCACATCTAAGATATCTTCCAGGTCTACTTTTGCCGTTGCTTTTGTCTGGCTATACATTCTTAAAATAAGATTTATTTCGTTCCTGACAGTTCTTTCCGAATGCTTTCCTGTCAACTCTTTATTAACAAAATCGACAAGCGAGTTAGCCGCTTCATCTACCGTAAACTCGGACTTGTGGAAACAATTGAAAAACCAAAACCAAGCCGTTGCCAATTCAGCATTAGAGGCTAACAGCCAATGGATTAACCATAGCGTTGCTTCGTCTTCAAGATAAGGATCCCAACCCTGTTCTGAAAATAACGCATTTCCGATTTCCGTTGCGTGTAGGCCATCCTGACTGACTTCTAACATTTGTGTTGCGCGCAACCAATAACGGATAGCGTTCACCATGTTTTTCCCCACGCCGAGTTGAACGGTCGCTTCATCGGAAGCGAATATCTCGTTATTGTGCTGAAACGCTTGAAATCCTTTTGTTAGCCAGCCGTAACGTAGAGCAAATGTTTCATGTCGGCCAAAAGCCGCCTTATTGGGCGTGAGAGGTTTGATTAAGCAATCCATGTTTGTGTGTAAATTCAATTTTATAAGCAGGCGGCATTATACATTTATCCGCAATTAACTTTAAGGCTATGCAAAAAAGGGGGCAGGTAATTTTTTTATTACGATTTGGTTAATGTCAGGCGATAACAAAGTAACCTGTCCCTGAGGTATCCCCACAAAACACTCGTTCCCATGCTCTGCGCGGGAATGCCGCTTTAGACGCTCTGCGTCGACTGCCGCGGGCAATTGGATTAAGAAACTATAGAGAATCTATCGTTGCTCTTGTCGGGATTATCGACCCCCCCTGGGGACGCAGAGCGTAGGAATGATGTAAGGCATTGGGCCGACATATCGATTTGACGTTGGCTTGACGGCAGTCCGAGTAATTTGCCTTGATATGTGTCTTGTACCATAATCAGGTATAAATAGGTATAAGCGAGGTGCAGAATGGCTAAAAACACGAGTATTACGTTGGGTGATCATTTTGATGGATTTATTGCTAGTCAAATCAAAAGCGGTAGGTTTGGTTCGGCCAGTGAAGTAGTAAGAGCAGGACTTAGGCTGCTTGAAAATAATGAAACAAGATTGCAAGCCTTGAGAAAAGCCCTAGATGAAGGTGAGCGAAGCGGTATTGCGGATTACAACTACGATACTTTTATGGCCGAACTTGATAAAGAAATGGATGAATGAAGGCATTTCAAAAAAGGGGTCCAAAAAAGGGGTCAGGTTACTTTTTATGCCCAATTTTAGCATTTTTTCCATCAAAGATTTAGGTGCAGAGTTGGTTAATCATTCCGCCCAAAAGATTTTGGGGCTGCTTTGCGCATGGTCGAAACTTCACGCTCTTTCCCAAGCACCAGCTTCCTGAGACCGACACAACCTCCGCACATTCTCAATCAACCCCGACTCGCTCGCTCGTTCAATCTTTCTTGATTGTCGGGAAGCTAGAGCTTCCTGAACAGGTTACCCAAGCTGGAGCTTGGGTAAAAGCATATTTTAGTTTTTGCGACTACGAATGGCCCCTGCTCGGACACTTGGCTTCGGCTAGCTGAAGCATCTTGCCAATCAGGTCTTACTTTGTCGAAGTCAATAATTCTAAAAAAATCAATTGAAGCGCTTGGAATCCTTCAGCGCTGGGCCCTGCTGCTGCACTCAGGGCGAACGTAAAAGCCCTTAACTTAATGGCGGTGGCGAACAATACGCACTTAACAACCTTGAGTACAAAAGCTTCAGAATTTATCAAACAATATATTCTTCGAATCGACGCCGAGATCGGTCAACATATCGACCACGGCATCGATCATCACCGGCGGGCCGCATAGATAATATTCGCAGTCTTCGGGGGCCGGATGGTCTTTTAGATATTCGTCGTACAGAATTTGGTGTATGAAACCTGTAGGTCCCGTCCAGTCGTCTTCGGGTAGCGGGTTCGACAAGCCGATGATCCATCGAAAATTGTCGTGTTCCTGCGCCAGCCGGTCGAAGTCTTCGGCGTAAAATACTTCGCCGAGACTGCGGGCGCCGTACCAGTAGGATATTTTCCGTTCGCTATTCAGCCGTTTCAATTGATCGAAGATATGCGAACGCATCGGCGCCATGCCGGAGCCGCCGCCGACGAAGATCATTTCGTTGTCGGTTTCCCGCGCGAAGAATTCGCCGTAAGGCCCCGATATGCTGACCTTGTCGCCCGGTTTCAAACTGTAGATATAGGACGAGACCTTGCCGGGCGGTACGTCGGGATCGGAGGGAGGCGGCGAGGATATACGGACATTCAACATGATGATGCCTTTTTCTTCCGGATAGTTGGCCATCGAATAGGCGCGCATGACCGGTTCGTCGACTTTGGAAACGTATTGCCACAGTTTGTATTTATCCCAATCCGGCCGAAACCGTTCTTCGATTTCGAAATCGCTGTAGTTAACGGTATGGGGCGGCACATTGATCTGAACATAGCCACCGGTACTGAATTCCATGTCTTCGCCGGGCGGCAGCTCCAATACCAGTTCTTTGATGAACGTAGCGACGCTGCGATTGGAACGCACCGTGCATTCCCAGTTGCGGATCGAGAACAGTTCCGGCGGCAAATCGAGGCCCATATCGCCCTTGACGGAAACCTGGCACGACAATCGGTAGCCGGCTTTGATCTGCTGCCGGTTGAGTTTGGCCCGCTCGGTGCCCAGGATAGCGCCGCCGCCTTTTTTGATCACGACCTTACATTGGCCGCAGGTGCCCTGGCCGCCGCAAGCTGAAGGGACATAGATAGAATTGTCGGCTAAGGCGCCCAGCAATTTGCCTCCCATCGGCACGGTTAGGCTATGATCCGGATCGTCGTTAATCGTGAGAGTAGCGTCGCCTTTTTCTACCAGCCGGGCTTTGGCGAACATCACGACCAGCGTTAGCAGTAGAACGATGACTGTAAACAAGGCCATGCTGATGATGATTAAGTTGGTATCGCTCATGCCGGTCTCCGTTCGGTCGTCAGGAACGAGCATGAAGTGACTTCTTCAACAATCGGAAAGGGGATTCGGTGGCTCGATTGACAGGTGTCGGCGGCAGGGAAAGCCGCCGTCAAGCCTACATGGACGTATTCACGGCGTCCTGTCAAGCGAGTCACCGAACCTCCACAAAGTTTACTATTTCGAGAAGTTGATTTGTGCATATTCCTTACTGTCATCATTGTGGGAGGCCGCATCGCTAGAGCTCTATGCCCGAAAACAACATGAAGGCCATCGCCATCAAGCCGGCCGTGATGAAGGTAATGCCGAGGCCACGCAGACCTTCGGGTACGTTGCTGTATTTCATTCTTTCGCGAATGCCCGCCAATCCGACGATGGCTAACGCCCATCCCGTTCCGGTGCCGAATCCGAACACGATGCTCTCGGTAAAATTGTAATGACGCTCGACCATGAATAGGCTGCCGCCGAGGATGGCGCAATTGACCGTGATCAGCGGTAGAAAGATACCAAGCGCAATATAGAGCCGGGGAATATATTTATCCAAAAACATCTCGAGAATCTGCACGACGGCGGCGATGACGCCGATATAGCATAAAAGCCCCAGAAAAGTCAGGTCTATGCCTTGTAGTCCGAGCCAGGCGAGCGCGTTTTCCTTGAGGACATGCTGATAAATCAAGTTGTTGATCGGCACGGTGATCGACTGCACGACGATGACGGCAATACCGAGGCCGGTAGCCGTAGACAGTCGATCGGATACGGCCAGAAACGTGCACATGCCCAGAAAGAAAGCCAAGGCCAGGTTTTCGATAAAAACCGCGGTCAAAAAAAGACTCAGGTAATGTTCCAGCATGGATTTACTCCGGTCCGTTGTTATCGGCGAAATTCTTTTGTTTACGCGCTTGTTCGAGCGCGTTTAGGTAGGGTCCGTAGCCGTGTTTGCCCAGCCAGTATCGGACCAGATTGTTGACTCCGCGACTGGTTATCGTCGCACCGGAGAGCCCTGAGACTTGATGATCCGCATCGCCGGAATCGGGTTCGACTTCACCCCTCACGACTTCGATCACGACCCGACCTTGATCGTCAAACGCTTGCTTGCCTTTCCAGCTATTTTTCCATTGCGGATTGTCGACTTCGCCTCCGAGGCCCGGCGTTTCTTTGTGCTCGTAAAAGGTGATGCCGGTAATCGTGCGTAGGTCTTTATCCAACGCTATGAATCCATAAAGAGTCGACCACAACCCTCGTCCGTAGATAGGCAGGATGAGTTTTTGAAGGTGTCGATCCGTCTCGACTCGATAGACCGCCATGTATTGTGGGCGCTGTTTAATTTTTGCCTTGTCGTACTGAGGCGGAACGGATGCGCTATAGCGAGGATCCGAAGTCAGCGTTTGAATATCGAAGGCTTCGATGTTCAGAGTCTCATCGAATTTTTCCGGGTCAACCACGTCTCCCGAATCCAACGCTATCATCTGCGGTACGATATTTTGTTGGTAGACGGCTTCAATATCGATCCCGGGTTCATAGAGACCCGCTACGGCCAGGATATTTCCGATCCTGTCCAGGCGTTGGTTTTGCTTTTGCTTCGGTTGCAGCAATATCGCGGTCGCGGACACCAATAAAGAACAGATCAGGCTCACGCCCAATACGATCCGGAGGGTATTTTTGAAGCTATTTTTCCGCATCGACAGTTTGCCTCCTCAACCGTTTTCTGATATGACGGCTGACGAACAGCCTGTCTATGGTCGGCGCAAAGACATTGCCGAATAAAATGGCCAGCATGATACCTTCCGGGAAGCCCGGATTTATGACCCTAACCAGCACTGTCAAGGCACCAACCAGAAATCCGTAGACGTATTGACCGGGCCGAGAATGCGCGGCCGAGACCGGATCGGTGGCCATATAGACAGTGCCGAAAGCAAATCCGCCCAACACGAGATGCCATTGCGGCGTGAGCTGAAACATCGGATTCGACGGGCTGCCGACGGAGTTGAACAGCAATGATAAGCCGACCATGCCCAATACCACGCCGGTCATGATGCGCCACGACCCGACTCGGCTAACGATAAGAATCAACGCGCCGATCAGGCAGGCCAGCGTCGAGGTTTCGCCCATCGAGCCCGGCATGAACCCGAAGAAGGCATCCTGCCAGGAAACGCTCAGTTCAAGCTCGGGGTCGGGTAATTCCGCCAAGGGCGTGGCCCGGCTGTAACCGTCGACCGGCACCCATACCGTATTACCGGTCATTTCTCTCGGATAAGAGAAAAACAGAAAACTGCGTCCGACCAAGGCCGGATTGAGTATGTTCATGCCGACGCCGCCGAAAATTTCTTTACCGATCACCACGCCGAACGATATGCCGAGCATGACCTGCCACAAAGGAATGTCGGGCGGCAAAATCAGCGCGAACAGCAGACTGGTGACCAGAAAGCCTTCGCTGATGGAATGTTGCCTGATGCCGGCGAACAGTAATTCCCAGAAGCCGCCCGTGACAACGGTAACGATATAGACCGGTAAAAAATACAGCGCGCCCAGGAGCATGTTATCCAGCATTCGGTTCGGATCATGACCGACACCCAGCAAAGATAGTAGAGCGCCGCGCCACCCCGTAGCGTGTTCGATACTTTGTTGCTGCAACGCCAGGTTAATTTGCAGGCCGGTATTGTAAAAAGCCATGACGACGGCCGGTATCAACGCGACGACGACGGTGACCATCATGCGTTTCATGTCCATCGCGTCGCGCACATGCGGAGCGCCACAAGTAACAGTGCCCGGCGTATGGAGAAAAGTGTTCGCGGCCTCATAGAGGGGGCCAAGTAAGTGCTGTGTTCCGCCCTTTTTAGTTGAAGAGCTAATTTTTCCGGAATCTTCGCTCATAAGGATTCGTGCTCCAGGGTTTCTTCCTCGATCATGTCCAGATTTCGGCGCAGCAGTGGCGCGAAATCCAGTTTCGATGGACACACAAAGGCGCATAAGGCTAAGTCTTCCTCGGCCAGTTCGAGACAGCCGAGATTTTCGGCTTCTTCGATATCTTCGACGGCCAGCGCTCGCAGCAAGAACAACGTCATCAAATCCAAGGGCATGACGCGTTCGTAATTACCGTTGGGAATGATGGCCCTGATATCGCCGTGCGTCGAGGTCGTGAAATCATAAGTGCTGCCGGGAATGAACTTGGATAGTACGACATTCTTGACCGAATAGAGCCTAAGGCCGGGATTCAACCAGCCTAATAATTTGCGTTGTCGGTCTTCCGGCAACACCGAAATCTGCTGATGATAGCGGCCCAGAAACGCCGCGGCGCCTTGGGCGTGGTGACCGGACAATACAGAGCCGGAAATGATGCGATTCTCGCCGTCTATCAGCGCGTCGCGGCAATGGTCGTCCAAACAGGCGCCGATTCGGGTCTTGATCAGGCAGGGATGCAGCACGGACGGGCCGGCTAAGGCCGCGATGCGGTCTACATAAAGCCGGCCGGTAGTGAATAACTTCCCGACTGCGATCACATCCTGCAGCCCGATATGCCACACCGTCTTGCCGAGATGGACGGGGTCGAGAAAATGGATATGCGTGCCGACATTGCCGGCCGGATGAGGGCCTGAAAAATCCGTAATAGTCAGATTTTCGATAGCCAGGTCGGGCAGCGTCGTTTTGGGATGTTTGCAAAGAAAGACGCGGCCTTCGGTTAACCGGGAAACGATTCGCACGCCGTTGATGAAATCCTGCTCATGGCCGTCTATCAGCGGCTCGATGGCTGGCGCCAACGGGTTGGTATCCATGGCGGTGATAAACAGCGAGTGCGGCACCGTGTCGGGATCGGCCGTCTTGTTGAACGGTCGCGTGCGCAACGCCGTCCATAATCCCGAAGCCAGCAGTTGGTCGATTATTTGGCGGCGGGTTAGCGAGATTAGCCGGTCTTCGGAATAGGCCTCGAAATGAACTTCTTCGTCGCTGTCGGTCAGCTCGATCACGACCGACAGCAGAGCGCGCCTTTCGCCGCGATTGATCGCTTTGACAAAGCCGGTTCCGGGCGAGGTGTAGCGTACCGCCGGCATTCTTTTATCGGTGAACAACAATTGGCCTTTAATGACCGGATCGGACTCTTTGACCCCCATCTGCGGCTTTAAACCGGCCGTGTCGAAGCCGAGTATCGCAACGCTTTTCGGCGGAGGCAGGGATTTGATAATCTGTTCAGGCCTGCCCTTGATGGGCAGGTCCAGGCCTTTTTTGATTTTAATCATCATCGATGCCCGTTTCTGAAAAAATTGCTAAGGGATCTTAAAATACCTCAACTCATCTTCGGCTTTCAACTCAAGCCGCCGACTTCAAAACGCATAATCCTAAAAAGAGCAGTTGGCATGTGTTGTAGACCGTTCGTGCTGAGCCAAGTCGAAGCATGAAGGGTCTACAACACTTTCACCGGCTTGGTGAAGCCTCAAACTACCCCTCACCCTGTCGACAGGGCTCTCCTGAGCGTAGCTGAAGGGGCTCAGGGCGAACGGTAGTTAGAGGCACTCAACTGCTCTTTTTAGGATAATGTTTTTGAAAAAGCAGAAATGAAACGGCTGTTGATGGATTGTCATGTATCGATCATTCAGAACAATGACTGAACACTCGACCAAATAACCGCCCAATCGATTTACGCCAATCCGATACCCGTAAAGCGGTTCGTTAAGCCCGCCTAGGGGGCATTAGCGATAGCGTACTGCAACGAATGAATAAAATCCATCATGCGTCGCAATACGACTATCGCCTATTGACGCCCTACATACAGTTGCACCTTACGGACTATTAATCGTGAGCGGCAAGCGGATGATGCATGACATCTTCCTGACCAATGACTTCCGCCGGCTTCGGCTCCCCGGCGATTGCGCGTTTGATTGCCAGCTTGACGGCCTCATAATTCCAGTCCTGGATTTTATTGTCATCCTGCGCATCCCAATGAATATAAACGCCCACGCAAATAAATACATCTCCGGCTTCATCCAGGGGGATTACACCTTCTTTGACGCTATCGGCCACGGCCTTGGCTACGCCGCGCTCCGCGGGCCCAAACATTTGGTTCACTTGTTTTTCGTTTTTGAGTTCGACTTTGTTGAATATGACGGTATTGGGCTTAGCCATGAGATTGGGAGCTACCAATGCCAATAGCGCATTGTCGCCTCGTTTCTGGTTGGTCAACGTAATACAAAATGCGACTTCAGCGGCGCTGCCGCGAGGCCCCATCAACAAGTCAATGTGGGCCATCTCGTTGCCTTTTCCTACCAAGGCTTCACCGACCAGTACTTTATCGATTTTCGGCATGTTCATGATGATCTCTCCACTTAAGCATTCAAAAATTATCTATAATCTTGACAAGATTCAGCCGATTTCAGTATTTCCTATACAACTGACTCGTAAACATTAATAGGTCAATGGTTATAGACGTTTTGCTTTAACCCATTACTTAGGAACGTGCATTTTATAACTTACGCAACCGACAGGTCTTTCTGTCCGTCTTCTTCGTTGCTCAAACAGTTACATAGCCTGCTATGCGCCTGTTTGAGCGCCTTGAATACGAACAAAAATCCTGCGTCAGTTGGGTGGCTTATTTCATGCCCGTTTCTTAACGAACCTCCGCTAAAAACGAGAGGAAGCGAATAACGGATTGAAAGTGCGAATACGCGTCGTATCAACGATGCAACTTAGGACATGGTCAAAAATAACCTCCCTCCGTATCCTTTGCTCCAACCGGAAGAAGGAAGGAGTAAAATGCGGAAGTTATTTTTGACGTAATCCTTAATCAGAATCCGGGTGAATTAACGCTCTGACGTAAAGGTTTCATGTTTCTTGAATTCGCCAATCATAAAATACGTACTTTTGCGGTTTTATCCCCAATTGAGAAGTTCATAAACTGACAAAGGAATAAATTCATTTCAAAAAGCTTCCCTTCAGGTCCCGAATATCAATAGGACCGGGTTCGGCAATGAGCTTGCGAGCCGCGTCAACACACTCCCAGACATTCCATAACAGCACGCCGCGTACTCGGTCCTCTTTTAGGTAATAAACCACGCCTTTTTTATAAGGTTCGACCCAATCCTCCATCGTTTCCAACCGGGAGTCCGTGCGGCCGACGGCTTCGTAGCCCAAATCAAATAGATCGGAGTAAAAATAAGGAAGGTGATGATAAGAAACCGACTCGCCTGCCATATTCCGGCCGGCATGCTTCCCCATGTTCACTGCGTTGTCCTCGTGTTCCAACCGAATGCGGGCATCCAAACTTGGATTATAAAAGTTGGCGACATCTCCGGCAGCGTAGATATCGGGGTTTCCCGCGCGCAGGAATTCATCGACAACGATGCCGTTATCGACCGGTAATCCAGCTTGCTCGGCGAGTCGAACATTGGGGCGGATGCCGATTCCGGCGACTACCGCATCGACCTTGATATCATGCTCATTCGTTCCATCGGCGCTTCGGACATTCAAAATCAATCGATCCTGTTGCCGCGTGAGTCCGGTGACACTATGCGCCGGTAATACTTCGACCCCCTTGTCGGTGTAATATTTATTCAGGAATTGATTCAGATCTTTAGGAAACAAGCGCGCTCCGATACCTTCCTCGGGAAAGACCATGACGACTTGTTTGTCGTTCATAGCTAACGCCGCGGCTATCTCCGAGCCTATGAAACCGCCCCCTATCACGGCAAAACGCTGTTTTCCATCGGCGATGGCGCGAAGTTTCAGATAATCGTCCAAGTCGCGGAAGTAGATGATGTCATCGCCGCCAAAGGGAAGACGCTCGGGGCTTCCGCCCGTTGCCAAGAGTAGCTTTTCGAAATGGTAAACGCTTCCTTGGTCATCGATGACTCGTTTGTCGCTTAGCTCCAAAGTTTGAACGGTACGACCCAAATGCATCGTCGCATTGTATTCTTCGTCGTTGTACCAGATTTTTTCCAGGGGCTTGCCTTGCCATAAACCTTTGGAAAGGGGGGGACGTTTGTAGGGAGGATGAGTTTCCGAACCGATCAATCCTATTGAAGCGGTAGGATCTACGGTCCGTATGCCGCGTATCGCGCCGTGAGCGGTCATCCCTCCACCAATAATGAGATATTGATAACTTAACATGTCATCCCCCTTGCCATTTGATGAAAGATCTCAACCCAGCTTTAACATTTCATGATCATAAATTATTGAACAATATGCATAAAATAAGTTAATGGCACTACAAAGTTAAATTTAGAATTATTTTTATTCCTATTATTTTAATAACATAGACCGTAGCCACTACATTTATTAAAGCTGGGTTAATTTTAAAGAGAAACTCTAATTTTTTTGTGACTAACAAATTCCTAATCGGTTCCTAATTTTTCTATTCTTCGCCGACGGGTCGGCCCCAAGCTGTGCTTGGAAGACTGAGTATACTCACCCGAAAACAAGCGCAGACAGCACCAGCCACCCGCAACAAGATAAGGCAGACCGCCGGGTACCCACATGATCAAACCGGCCAATTGTTGATCTTGAATATTGAGCAAGTCGTTGTAGAACGGGATTTGCGCGAAGGCCAGCAAGGCTCCGAGCATGCCGGTGCACATTAGCGTCAATAATAAAGCCGGCAGGACGGTTAAGGTGCGCCTTATCAAAACCGACCACCAAAATAAGCCGGAGACGAGTGCGAAGCTGATATGTTCGGCAAGATGCCACCAGGGATTCGCCAACGCCAGATTATAAAAAACCGGCGTATGCCAGAACCCAATCACGAAAATTTGCAGGATGCCTGTCCGCAACGGATGACGGCTCAGCCTTAAAAAAGGCCTCCACAGCCGTATGCCCGTGGCTCCGCTTGCGGCAAGCCATTGCGGTAAAGGGCGAGCCAGTACATAAAGCGGGGCGATAACGACCAGTATCAGCATGTGTTGAACCATGTGTAGGGCCGAGCTTTTATCAAGCCACCCGCCCGTACTGCCGAACATCGTCATGGCGGCGATAAGACTAGCTCCATGAAACTTCATCCGGCGGTTATTTGTAGGCCGGATGCGGTTAGCTCCTACGACATAGATCAACCAAAGAGCGGAGGGCACAAGCCCACCGAGCATGGCCGATAACCGTGCTTCGGTAGCATCCTCGCCCCAGCCATGCGCCTCTGCGGGATGGATTAGCAAAGAAAAAACCGCCACCAACGTAAGCCTTACAAACATGGAGGTAATAGCAGCGACATGAGTCCTTGGCTGAGCGTCACAACGGCACCCAACAGATTGATACCGGCGCCTAGCACGGCGATAAACGCATTGATTTCGGAATCGGCATCATTGTTGCCGGAACGCGCCGCGCGCCAACAATTATTCGCCCAAAACAACAACAAAGCGGTTACGGCTACGGAGCCGACCATCAGCGCCGCATTGATCCAGGTGAAAGCACCCTGTTCGATAGGCGGCGGTGCTTGTTCGCAGAACAATGCCAAGGCGCCGTACTTCACGATAAACCAAAGTATCCAGATCGCGAGTCCGAAAGCCAGCTGCATTGGATGGTATAATAATGTTTCGCGCGGCCACATCAAGCGCTTCTCCAAGCAATAGGCAATAGGATGACGGTGAGGAAGCTTAGCCAATATACGGCGGTCGTATACAGCCACCAGGGTTTCACGACTGCTATTTCATATGGCGCCCCCTTATCGACATAGCCATAAGCAACGCGCATAGCCTGCAACGCTGTCATGATCACGGCGAGTCCGCTGTGAAACAATTGATACATCAGTATCACTGAGATCACGGCATCATGGGCTGTTTGTGTTGCAAGAAGTGACGAAGCCGACCAGGTCCAGATTAGTACACCACAATGAACCAAGCCGACCACCGCTATCGACCACAATTGTCCTTGCAGATGATCATCCCTACCCTCGCGTAAGCGTCGAACGATAAAATGATGCCAAAATGTTGCGATTGTGAGCAATACACCGCTAATCAGCAACGGCTGCCAAGCCAGCGGCACCGTTTCAGGTGCCTGCCAGTTCGGCGCTACGATCCGCAAATAGAGCCAACCGAAAAGTATGGACAAAAATAGCGCACCGTCGGCCAGCAGCGTTACGACCATGCCCCACAAACCGGGACCGTCGAAAGTGCGCGAATGCAATTGCGGATAGCCGGATTTCGCGGCAGAATCGGAATCCGCTTCAAGAAAAGCGCCGTTTTTCCATGACCAACGGAGTAGCAATACCAGACTGGCTATGACTGCGATCAAAGCCATACTATAAGTGCGGATCAAAAGACTGATACATAACCCGGACAACGCCAAGGCCGAGAAAAAAGGCAGCCAGGAATTTCCGGGCAAATGAATGATTTCTCGAATAGCGCCGGAAACCGGGTCCGACCCCCAGGTTTCGCGCCTACCGTGATCGATTTCGGATAAGCCGTGACGCCCATCGGCTATCGTTGCTTGCAGATCGGGGCTATCCCACATCGGGTGCCGCATCGGACAGTCCGGCAAGCTGATGAAATTGTAGGGTTGGGGAGGCGTATCGGTCGCCCATTCGAGCGTATCGGCCTGCCACGGATTGGCACCGGCAGGGCGTCCGAAGCGAAAATGCAATACGATATCGAGTAAAACCATCGAGATACCCATTGCCATGATAAAACCGCCCATCGACGACACGCTGTTAGGTAGTTCCCAGCCTAATCCAGCCGGATATGTATAAACGCGTCTTGGCATACCGAGCAGCCCGGTCAGATGCATCACCAAAAATGTCGTGTTAAAGCCGACAAACGTCATCCAGAAGCCCCAGCGCGCCAATTTGTCGGACGGCATTCGTCCGGAGAAATGTGGCAACCAGTAATAAAGACCCGCAATCAAAGGAAAGAGCATGCCGCCGACCATCACATAATGCAAATGCGCGACGACGAAGTGCGTGTCGTGTACCTGCCAGTTAAACGGCACCAAGGCCAACATGACGCCGGTCAATCCGCCTATCATGAAAATAAATAAAAAGCCGACCAGCCATAGCATCGGCACATGATAAACGGGTCTCCCCGTCCACAACGTCGCCAGCCAAGCGAACAATTGAATGCCGGTTGGAATCGCCACTAGCATGCTGGCCATCGAGAAAAATGCCTGCGCCAATTGAGGAATTCCGATCGTAAACATGTGATGCACCCACAAACCGAAACTGATGAATCCCGTCGAGATAATGGCCAGCACGATCCATCGATAACCGACGATGGGTTGGCGCGAGAATACCGGCAACAGGGTCGAGACAATACCCGCGGCAGGTAAGAAAATAATATAGACTTCGGGATGGCCGAACAGCCAGAACAGATGTTGCCAGAGAATCGGGTCGCCGCCCCGTGCGACATCGAAGAACGGCATGCCGGCAGCGCGCTCCAGTTCCAACAGGATGCTGCCTAGTATCAGCGGCGGAAAGCCGAATACGATCATCAGCGCCATGATCAAAATGTACCAGCAAAAGAGAGGCATATGCAACAATGCCATGCCCGAAGTGCGCGTACGTAAAATCGACACGGTTAGCTCGATGCCCGCCGATACCGCCGAGATTTCGATAAATGTAACGCCGAGCAGCCAGAAGTCGACGTTCGGCCCCGGCGAGTAAACGTCATTGGTCAACGGCGTGTACATGAACCAGCCGGCCGCCGGCGCGATACCCAATACCAAGCTCGACATCAAAATCAGACTGCCGAACAGATAGCACCAGTAACCGAAAGCGCTGAGACGCGGAAACACCAAATCACGTGCGCCGATCATTTTCGGGATCAGGTACATCGCCAACCCCTCGAGCACGGGCACCGCGAACAGGAACATCATGACCGTTCCATGCATCGTAAACAACTGATCATAGAGTTTCGGTTCGATGATCTCCTGTTCGGGCAGCGCCAGTTGCGTGCGCATCAGCATCGCGAGCAATCCGCCGATCAGAAAGAAGATGCCGCCCGTGATCATGAAGCGAATGCCGACCGTCGTATGGTTAACGATAGTCAAGGCGCGCCAGCCGCGCGGATTGCCCCAGACCTTGAGAAATTCGTCGTGCAGAGCGGCCTCGGCCTTTCGGGTTTCGTTATTCGTATTCATATGTCTCCAGCCACGACTCAAAATCTTCAGGCGTATGAACCTCAATCTCCAGCATCATATGGGCGTGGCCCACTCCGCAAAATTCCGCGCACTTCCCTAAGAATTGCCCCGGCGCATCGGCTTCGATCCGCAAGACGTTGGTGCGGCCCGGAACCATATCGAGCTTACCGGCCAACCTCGGCACCCAAAACGAATGAATGACATCGGAGCTGGTCACATGGATATCGACCGGCGTCCCGGCCGGCAAGTGCAGTTCGTTTATCAGCACGATATCGGTATCGGGATAACGGACCTCCCACCACCATTGGTGTCCGATGACATCGATACGCAGCGCCTGCTGCCCGGCAACGGGCAACGGCAGCATGCGATAGCCCATCGGAATGCCGAAGCTTAGCAGCGCTACGATGCCGACGATAGGCAGCACAAGTCCGCCGCCGATGATCCAGTTTCGATTGATTCTATCGGCTTGCGCTTCGGTAAGTGATCGCGGGTTGCGCCGCATCGCATAAATCCATAAAGCCATGACGGCCAGCAATACCGCAACCGAAAAACCGAACATACCCCACCACAATCTGCTTACGGCAAGAGCCGAAGGGCCGGCGGGATTTAATATGGATTGAGGGCCGCTGCAGCCGCTCAGCAAACTCAGCGTGATAATTAACGAGGGTAAGGTTAAACTTGGCATCATCGTTGATAATTCCGACTTTAACCGCGAGAGGAGAGCGTTATGGCGCGAGACCCCATCATCAGCCGCATGTCTATCGGCGGACATCCGATCCACCCGATGTTGATTCATTTCCCGGTAGCCTTTTTGCTCGGCTTGGTAGGCGCCGATTTGGCGTATCTTTATACGGCCGACCCATTCTGGATTCGAGTCGGTTTGTGGTTGTCGGGTCTGGGCAGTCTCGGCGGCTGGTTTGCCGGGCTGGCGGGCTTCATCGACCTGGTGCTCGTTCCGCGCATCCGAAATTTGCCGATCGCATGGATCCATGCGCTGCTGGCCGTCATGACGCTGGCGCTGGCTTCGTTCAATTGGGCATTGCGCTTTCATGACGAAAGCGGCTTCGATCCTTGGTATTTGTATATTTCGCTGCTGACGGCTGCGCTGATTGCCGTTACCAGCATGTTGGGCGGGCAACTGGTTTATGGACATGGCGTCGGAGTTCATTCCGAACCTTGATACAGTCACCTTGAGATATCTCACTGTTAACTCCTAAAAAGGCTTGGTTAGCACAATCCAAACGATTGCCGGAATCGATATCGCCGCCGTAATTCCGATCGCTATGCACGGCAGGGTTAAGTTTTTATCGGGCGCGTGCTCTGTGCGAATTAAAATCCAGCCGGAAAGAGCATGACACAATACTAATGTCAGGACTAGCGTAAGCTTTAAAATGAGCCACCGGTCGATAATGCCGCCCGTCAGAAATAAGGCCGTACCGGAAACGATTGCGGTCAAAGCGGCTGGCGTCGCTACCCCAGTAAAGATCTGGAACGTCAAGGCCTGATGACTTTGTGCTTCATGATCGGAAAAAACACCTGTAATCAGCGCGGGCAGATAAAGCAATGAACCGCACCAACAGATCACAGCCGTTATATGTAACAGCAAAAGCCAAAGCATATTGTTCCCCTTTTAGGTTTCAAGTTTTTCCTAACGCCTTCATAAAGTTAGTCAATTTTCAAGCATCAAGGGAGTAAATTCAAAGTCCTTCCTGATTAGCAAGTTTCTTCAGCTAAAGCCCAAAGATCAGCAATTCCCTAGCAGGACGGGTTTCGTAAGTCATCCGCGTCAAGCGAAAAAAACGGCCAACCCACATCACGCTCTTTCCCAAGCTCCAGCTTGGGAAAAACACCCCGGAAGCTCCAGCTTCCTGAGACCGACACAACCCTCGCACATTCTCAATCAACCTCGACTCGCTCGTTTAATTTTTCTTGATTGTCGGGAAGCCAGAGCTTCCTGAACAGGTTACCCAAGCTGGAGCTTGGGTAACAGCATAACTTCAAATTTCGGCAGAGCCAGAGGAGACGCCTGGGCGTCCGATCCCACACCTAACGCCAGGTGATCCGCGTAGGGTACGCTGTGCGTACCATGGTAACCCCGCGATGTTCATGTGCCAACCGAACCTCTAGGGCACGGCTTTAGTACGCGCAGCGTGCCCTACAATTTATGTATAACGATGAGCGCTCCGCATGGGAAAGATAAGGGGATGTGAATAATTACGCAAGAGATATGCAATTAGTTTCGCGTATAGCGATGTTTCACGCCTGCGGGAAAATAGTCGGGATCGGCAAAGGCATGTAAAGTCAGTTTGGGCAACTGTCTTTCGGCTGGCGTGTAATGAGCGAATTCGCTGTTCAGGCGTAATAACTCCCGACGAATCGATTCCGCGATCGCCGGCGCCATGGCTTCGGTTGCATTGATGTCTGGTAACAATTCTACGGCAATATGCAAAACCTTATTTCCCTCGCCGGTTTCCTGGGTTTCCAAAACGAATTTACCGGTGACCCAACGCATGATGTCGGGCCTTTCTAAACCGACCGATACATTTTCAGGATAAATATTGGCGCCGTAATAGGATACGGTAAAGTCGGCACGGCCGAACACAAAAACGAATGGCAATTTTCGCGGCTGAAAATCCTCCGGTAGCCCCAATCCGCTTGGAGAACTCATGCCTTGCGATTCGAGGAATGCCCACATCGTATCGTATGGGATTAATCCGCCCTTGTCGGCGATATGATAGCGTATTAGAGGAACGCTATTTTCACCGGATACGACTAAAGTCCCTTCATGCGTTTCGAAAAACCGGCTGCTTGGATCATACTGTACCAACGTCGGTAAGCGCGATTCGCCGAATAATTGACGCGCGGCAGTAGGATGCTTGGCCAACCAGCGGCGAATCGCTATGCTCACCGGGGTTTCGTTACCCAGTACGCCTCCATCCGCGGTACCGTACAAGGAAGCCGAATCGAAACACGGCGCGGTCGAGCCGGTGCGCTTGCCGATCAATTCACGCCATTCCTCGCTGAATACTTCACCGGCAAATACCAATTTAGGTCGGTAGGTGTGCCAGTTTATGCCTTCGGCACTGCCGGCATCGATTACGTCTTTGACGAATGGCGGATAACCCAACAGAACCGTTTGCTCGAAATGCGGCGCTAGCTCTCGGACTACTCGAAAAATCTCGGCTTTGTTATTGCCCGGCGTCGCCACCATCAACGGATAACCTTTTCGGGCTAGGTGCCAGCAACAGGAGGTCGTAAACAAACCGCCGACCCAATTGCCCAGGGCAAAACAAACGATTGCCAGGGTACGTTTTTCGTGCGCGCGGAAACTGTCGCGAAAAACTTGCTCGAAGCGTAGCGCCACATCCAGTTCGTAAGCGGCGGAGCGAGGCCAGAAAGTCGGCCGACCGGTAGATCCGGAAGATACCGCCACACGATCAGATCCCGTCAGGGTTCCTCCCAAGCAGCGATCCGGTAAAGGGTACGACTGCATATAATTGCTTTTGCCCATCAGCGGCAAATCGCTGAATTGTTGATAAGTTGTTATGTCGCCCGGATTGATTTGCCGCGAGTCGAGAAAATGACGATAAGCGGGGACTTCAGCCGCACAGCGTTGAAACAATTTCAGTACGCGCTCTTGTGCGTCGATATCCTTATGATCCGACAGCAATTCATCTAAAGGGGTATTGAAAAAGCGATTAAATAGGGCGTCGTTAGCGGGCTTTAACGGGTTGGACATGGCGATTTCCTAACATTTTTGTTTAAGAAGATTTATTGTCATGCTTCTCGCTCTTTGCGACGGACAATTAAATAGCTAATAATAGTCGACAAAATAATTGTTTTTTCGAACCAATGAGTACTTGTTAATGCACACCAGCAGAGCTTCTCTTAAACCGTTGCTGGATGGAGAAGATACCAGTCTAACTAGGCTATGTGCACTGTTTACAGGCGCTGATTCGATTAGGGATGTTATTGCATTTCCAAAGAATGACTCGGGCCACGACACCATGACAGATACACATTCCGCGTAATTATTCACACCCCCTATCGTTCCCACGCTCCGGCGTGGGAATGAAGACCGAGACGCTCTGGCGTCCCGTACCGCTGGAGCGGTACTCAGGTAATCCCACGCAGAGCGCTCGCCGTTATACACAAGTATCGGTAAACTTACTAAACAGAAGTCATCGTATACCTGGAAACGGTGCTGTTTAATAAATCTGCGGATATTGAACATCAGTGGCTTCGAAATCGCGACGAAGGCGTCGCTCCCACAAGGGGTCGGATGCTCTGTGGGAGCGATCCCCAGATCGCGATTTCGAAGTCGGGAACGTTGGGCGACAAAAAAATAGTATCGAGGACTCAATAGCTAAGATTGCAAAACGGTAATTTTTGACTTATGTATAACGATGAGCGCAGAGCGTGGGAACGATAATTGCCGGGGGACTGAATAGTTACCATTCCGCAATTAAAGTCGAACAACTTGACGAACTCGGTATTTCATTGCGTCCAACACGCTAACGGGAATTTTTAGCTATGTTGAATGTCATGTTTATTGTTGAGGAAAAATTTTATTGATGAAATCTTCCATGATGTCTTTGCTTGGATATTTAAGTATCATGGTTTATTCGTGTTTTTCTTTCCTCTTTATAATATGTATTCATAAGTTATTCCTCAGTAATGCGAAAATTGCATATTCTGGCCCAACCTGAACACCCATTCTGGAGCAATCTGAACACCCATTCTGATTCAAGTTGAACACTGATTCTGGTTTCAAGCTGAACACTTTTCTGGATTTTCCAGAATCGGTGTTCAAGTTGCCAGAATG
>JAHJSQ010000045.1 GCA_018830325.1 Gammaproteobacteria bacterium | reverse complement strand
TTCCTCTTTCCTCTTTCCTCTTTCCTCTTTCCTCTTTCCTCTTTCCTCTTTCCTCTTTCCTCTTTCCTCTTTCCTCTTTCCTCTTTCCTCTTTCCTCTTTCCTCTTTCCTCTTTCCTCTTTCCTCTTTCACCTTTCACCACTATCTAAATCACCCAACCACTCCAAAACACCGTGCCCTGCCGCAAAACCGCTCGCAAAACAAGCCGTCAATAAATAACCGCCGGTCGGCGCTTCCCAATCGAGCATTTCGCCGGCACAAAATACGCCTGGCATGTCTTTCAGCATCAAACAGTCGTCAAGCGCTTCGAACATCACGCCGCCTGCGCTACTGATCGCTTCGTCGAGCGGTCGGGTTGCCGTTAATCGAATCGGTAAAGCTTTGATTTTTGAAGCCAATCGATGCATATCGCGATAATCGTCCGCATCGGCTAATTCGCGCAGCAATGCGGCTTTAACGCCTTTTATGCCGGCGGATTTTCTTAAGAAATTGGCCAGCGAATTTTTGCCTCGCGGCCGGGATAATTTATTTATCAGTGCCTGTAGCTCGGTTTCGGGGAGTAAATCCAATATCATCACCGCCACACCGATTGCATCGATTTGCTCGCGCAATTGCGCCGACCATGCATAAATCAAGCTGCCTTCGACGCCGTATTGCGTAATAGTAAACTCTCCATTTGTAGGGTCCGAGATACCGCCTGCACTAACGCTTACCGCTACAGACTTGACCGCTTGCCCGGCAAAAGCCTCGCGAAATCGATCGCTCCAGGCCGTTTCAAAACCGCAATTCGATGGTCTAAGAGACGCTACAGGAATATTACGATTAACCAGACAATCAACCCAAACACCATCCGAACCCAGTTTCGACCAACTACCACCGCCCAATGCCAAAACCGTGGCATCGGCACGAATCGATCTTTCGCCTTGAGGCGTTAGAAATATCAACTCGCCGGTTTCGGACCAACCTTGCCAACGGTGACGCATGTGAAAAATAACACCCGTTTCACGCAGACGATGCAACCAGGCGCGCAGCAAGGGCGCTGCTTTCATGTCGGTTGGAAATACACGCCCGGAACTGCCGATAAAAGTTTCGACACCGAGATCGCGCAACCATTTTCTAAGTTGATCGGGACCGAACGCATCGAGCATCGGCTTGATGACGCCGCTTCGCTTACCGTAGCGCGATAAAAAAATATTGTAGGCTTCGGAATGTGTAATATTCATACCGCCCTTGCCGGCCATCAAAAACTTACGACCGACCGACGGCATCGCATCGTAAACACCGACCCGAACGCCGCTTTGACTTAACGCTTCAGCAGCCATAAGCCCGGCAGGGCCTCCGCCTATAATTGCAACGAATGGCTGTATCAATCGACGGGAATTATGTCGAGTATACAGATGAGAATGATTGAGCACGAAAGGTTCCGAATGAAGACTTTTGCTGCAAAAGAGTTGAAGCAAAATGAGGAGATTAGCCAAGACTGCCGAAAAAAAGCGATTTTAGCTAAGAATTTGGTCGTAAATAATTTTCCTATTAAGGAGGGTTCGATTGCTCGATTGCTCGATTGACAGGTGTCGGCGGCAGGGAAAGCCGCCGTCAAGCCTACACGGACGTATTTACGGCGTCCTGTCAAGCGAGCTACCGAACCCTCAACAAAGCTCATAGCTCCTGGACGTTATTTATCACGAAATACTAAAGATCTATGTTCCTGCTTTTTAATCTCAAAATATCCGGGAAATTGCTGGTTATCATGGATTATAAATCGCTAGGTGCAGCGTATGCATCATGCACCTAGGCCGGGAGTTGTGTCGAGTTCGGTAGCTTAGAAAGGTGCGCGATGCACTTCCTACGGTACTCGCTTTGAATTTTCTATTTCTGGACAGGGATCACACCGAAAAACTTTCGCCGCAACCGCACATGCCGGTGACATTCGGATTATTGAATTTGAATGCTTCGTTGATACCTTCGCGGCGATAATCCAACTCGATTCCATCAATCACAGCGAGATCGTCTTGCGTCGTAATGACCTTGACCCCGTATTTTTCGAACACACGATCGCCTTCATGAACTTCATCGGCATAATCGATCGTATAAGCGAAACCGGAACAACCGGATTTTTTAACGCCTAATTTCAAACCCACGCCGCTGCCGCGTTTGTCCAATTGTTTTTTAATTTGTTTTGCCGCGCTCTCGGTTAAAGAAATCGCCATTCAACACCTCTTAACATTAGGTTCGATTCAAAATAGTTTTTAAACATTTCACAAAATCGGTAATATCCGCTTCGGTATTGGCTTTACCCAAACTGACGCGCAAAGCGCTTTTGGCTAAATCCCGGGTAACACCCATCGCCGTCAAGACCGGACTCGGCATGCCTCCACCACTGGCACAAGCCGAACCGCTCGATACCGCAAAGCCTTTTTTATCGAGTTGCATCAACAACATCTCACCATCGACGCCGTCAATCCCGAATTGCACGGTATTGGGTAATCGCTCTACCGCTTGACTAAAAATAGTTGCGTTCAACTCCGCCAATCCCTGCTCCAACAGCTGCCTTAAGTCGAGTATTTGATTTCGCCATTGCGGCATTTCAGAAAGGGCCAATTCTGCCGCCTTACCGAAACCGACGATTGCCGCGACATTTTCGGTACCCGCTCGGTAACCTTGCTCTTGACCGCCGCCGAGTTGCAAAGGTTCCGGTTCTGTGCCTTTTTCGACAATCAACGCACCACTACCTTTGGGGCCGTAAATTTTATGACCGGATATCGACATCAAATGAACATTGAGCGAATCGAACACCAACGGAATTTTTCCGGCCGCCTGCACCGCATCGGTATGGACTATTGTTCCCTGTTCGCGCAACACGCCGGCCCCCTCGGCGATAGACTGTATCACGCCGGTTTCATTATTAGCCAATATCAAAGAGGCAAAATTAGGTCTATTTGCACAGTATCGCGCGAAAGATTCGCGCTCGAAGATACCGTTTTCATCAACTGCCAGAACATCAACCGAGCAACTACGATTTCGCAAGCGTTCGACTGGCTCCGTAATGGATGGATGTTCAATACTGGAAATCAATAATCGCGAATTACTTTCGATCGAGTTTAATGCCAAATTATTCGATTCGGTGCCTCCGCTGGTAAAAAGTACCTGACCGGGAGAGACGCCGACAAGCGCAGCGACTTGCTCCCTAGCCGTTTCAATCGCACTACGCGATAATCGACCGATCCGATACAGAGCCGACGGATTACCGTAAAAAGATTTCAAAAACGGCAGCATCGCCTCTAAAACGCGCTCATCGAGCGGCGTCGTGGCATTATGATCGAGATAGACCATGCGTTTGAAAACTTAGGCGCCGACTCTTTGTTGCCGATGAATTTCGACCACTTTTGTATCTTGTTCTTGCCGCTTGGCAACTTCCTGAACATGATGTCTCGTCAATAAATCGCCGAGGCTGATGCCTTTTAAGTATCCCCGAATCTGATCGCTAAGCCCCATCCATAAGTCATGTGTTAAACACGCTTTGTTGTTTTGGCAATTGCCTTCGCCGGCACATTTAGTGGTATCCAGCGGTTCATCGACGGCCTCAATGATTTCGGCAATATTGATCTCGCTCGCCGCACGGCTCAGACGATAACCCCCGCCGGGCCCGCGCACACCGGTAACCATGCCTGCTCTTCGTAAACGAGCGAACAACTGTTCCAAATAAGACAAAGAAATAGTCTGGCGAGTCGCGATATCGGTTAAAGTAACCGGATCTTGTTGACTGTGATAAGCCAGATCAAGCATGGCTGTTACTGCATAGCGGCCTTTTGTGGTTAATCGCACAACCTAATCCTCAAATAGCAAATCAATGCGCATTACTATACTTAACCAAGCAAATTAGTCAACTTTGAAAGAAACTCATTTGGATTATACCGATCGTAAATCAAAATTCGGCACCGAGGTACCCGTCATATGGCAGGTACTGGCAAAGCATTTGTCGGACACTCCCCCCTACGCATCCTTGGACACTCGCGAAATTTTAAGTACCAAAGGTATAAATGAAACTCATTTGCCTCAGTCATACCTATCGCACGTCAATTGACAGCATTAACGCCCCAAGAGCGAGAAAAACAGCAGATTTTCCTCTTTCCTCTTTCCTCTTTCCCCTTTCCCCTTTCCCCTTTCATCTTGCTCCTTACACCTTGCCCCTTTCCCCTCTTTCAAATCTCATCCAACTTATCGCTCTTATAATCATCTTCCGGAATCGACTGGTCAGGACAGGCGATACCGGCATCTTTTAGCGCTTTTTTCATTATTTCAAGCCGCCCGTCCACGGCTTGCATATGATCCAACATATGATTAATTGCCTTAGCGACAGGATCTGTCATGTCGTCACTGGTACCGTAAGCATCGAAACCCATTTTTGCGGCGATTTTTTTTCGCTCGGAATCGGATTTTTTGGTTTTAGGATCAATCACATGTCCGGGTATCCCAACCACAGTCGCGCCCGCCGGAACCGATTTCAACACGACTGAATTCGAACCGATGCGCGCACCCTCGCCGATTTCAATCGGCCCTAGTACTTTGGCACCGGCCCCCACGACAACTCCGTCATGCAAGGTCGGATGTCGCTTACCTTTGTTCCATGAGGTCCCGCCTAGCGTAACACCATGGTAAAGCGTACAGTCGTCGCCGATCACTGCAGTTTCGCCGATTACGACCCCCATGCCATGATCGATAAAAAAACGTCTGCCGATCGTCGCCCCCGGATGAATTTCGATCCCAGTCAACCAACGGCCGATATGCGATATAAAGCGTCCAAACCATCGAAAACCGGCTTGCCAACAGAAATGCGCGACTCTATGAATCAACAATGCATGAAAACCGGGATAAGCGGTAATCACTTCAAACACCGTTTGTGCTGCTGGATCCCGTTCGAACACGCAATCGATATTCTCTTTGATTTCTCGCCACATAATTAGCCCTTCTTTTTATTGCCTTGCGACATTCGCAAAATTCCGCGTAATAGGTCCACCTCTTTACTCTCTAGACGAGCCCGGTTATAGATTCTACGCAAACGTCGCATCACAGACTTCGATTTATCGGGATGCATGAAGCCGATATCGGATAGCGCTTCGATCATGTGCTCGTAAAACGCTTCCATCTGAGCGGCTGTCGCCAACAAGCCTTTGCCTTTATCACCGGCAGCGACTTCATAATCCTGGCCTGAAGCTACGAATAATTCATAAGTAACCACCTGTACGGCGGCGGCAAGATTTAATGAACTGAAGTCTTTGTTGCACGGGATTCGCAATAAATAACGACACAGGTCCAATTCATGATTTTTCAACCCGGAGTGTTCTCTACCGAATACGATTGCAGCCTTATGGTCGAGCGCTTCGGTTTTCAAGAGATCAGCACATTCTCTAGGCGTCAACTCCGGCCAACTAATCGTGCGGCAACGAGCACTGGTTCCTACGACAATGGAACAATCGGCGACAGCCTCTTGCAAGCTGTCGCAAATTAAAGCGGAACTCAAAATATCGTCCGCCCCGGAAGCTCTGGCAGTGGCATCCGCGCAGGGAAATTGCTTCGGAGCAACCAAAACCAAATTTTTAAGGTTCATATTCTTCATGGCCCGGGCAACCGCTCCAATATTGCCGGGATGAGAGGTTTCGACCAATACGATTTTAATATTCGACAACAATGCGTAGCCCCGCCATTTGAAAAAACGGAAAATTTTAACAAAAGATTTGATATGCTATTGATATTTTCTAATTCAGCTTCACATCAAATATCATGCATCCCATGCTCAATATTGCCGTGCGCGCCGCCAGAAACGCCGGTGAGATAATTTCCCGCTCGGCCGACAATGTCGGAAAACTTCAAATCAACCGGAAAGGCATCAACGATTTCGCGACCGAAGTCGACCGCATGGCCGAACAGGAAATCATCAAAATCATTAAAACCGCCTTTCCCGATCACGCGATTTTGGCTGAAGAAAGCGGCGAACACAAAGGCAACGATTTCGTTTGGATTATCGACCCGCTGGACGGTACAACCAACTTCCTACACGGTTTTCCTGTCTATGCCGTATCGATAGCTCTGCAAGTCAAAGGCAAATTGGAACTCGGCGTGGTTTACGACCCGTTACGCGATGAATTGTTTACCGCCGAACGCGGCGGCGGCGCGATGATGAATAACCGGCGCATCCGCGTGACCAATCAAGCCGGACTCAAAGGCGCACTCATCGGAACCGGTTTTCCGTTTAAAAGTCAGCAACATCTCGATGCCTACCTCGGCATGTTCCGGACCATACATGCCGATTCCGCAGGCATACGCCGTGCCGGAGCGGCCGCACTCGATTTAGCCTATGTCGCAATCGGCAGACTCGACGGTTTTTGGGAAATCGGATTACATCCTTGGGATATGGCTGCCGGCATCCTGCTGATTAAGGAAGCCGGCGGCGTCGCCACCGATTTTGCCTTTCAAGATAATTACATGGAAACCGGCAACATTATCGCTGGCAACCCCAAAATGCATCAGGTCATGTATAAAGCCATCGAACCTCATGTTACCGAAGCATTGACCCGGTTAAAAGCGAAATAAATCGGCCTTCGGTGGAGCGAGTACTTACTTCTCCTAATCCCTTTATACTCAAAAAATGGTTAACTTTATGAAGGTATGGGGTGTGCCTAGCGAGGATGTCGGCAGCAAGGAGCTGCCGTGAAGCCCCCATGGATGGGTTTATGGCGGTCCTCGATAGACACATCCCATACCTTTTATTCTTAGACGGTTTTTCAATCAAAAGGGAGTAATTTAGAAATAAAGAGAGGAGTTAGCTGAAAACCAACTTGGCTTTCTTAATGGAAGGCCTTGTCTCGTTCCCACGGCCCTCCATAAAGGATGGATACCGATCTTGCCTCGGCAGCCAACGTATGGGTTCCCACGGAGGACCGTGGGAACCAGAAAAAACCCGCCTCGGCAGAGTGGGTACTTACGGTCCCATAAGCGCTAAATTAAGGAAAAAACGCGCCATGAATGGCAATGTCTAGAGCCTCATCCCAACATCCGCCGCCTGTAAGAGCGACAAACTCGACACCTTTCCTGGCAAACACCAGCCGAACAAATAACAACTATTGCCGATGAGCCATTCATGGCGTAGACTCGAGATAGCCGCATCTGCTTGGAACAATCAGGTAGCCATTCATGAAAAGACACATCGACCGAAGCACAGTCCTGCCGCTACTTTTTGTCATGGCTTTGTTTATCAATTCCGTCTCGGCTGAAAATAATCAAGCTGCTATTCCCGCAACAACGATTGTACAATTGACCATTCAAGATGCTATTGGTCCTGCGACTTCGGACTATATCGAGCGCAGCATGGACAAGGCTTCCGAATCCGGAGCTAAAGCGATATTGATCACGCTCGACACGCCGGGCGGCCTCGATACGTCGATGCGACAAATCATTAAAAAAATCATCGCCTCGCCGATCCCGGTGATCACTTATGTCACACCGGGCGGGGCACGAGCCGCTAGCGCCGGAACTTATATCCTTTACGCAAGCCATATCGCCGCAATGACGCCGGGAACCAATCTAGGCGCCGCTACACCGGTACAATTAATCGGCCCAACCGAGACCCCGGGTGAACATCCCGGCAAAGATCAATCCGCCGACCAGACTTCTTCAAACAAATCGCCTAAAAACGCAATGGCGCAAAAAGCCATTAACGATGCAGTTGCATATATCAGAAGCCTGGCCGAAATGCGCGGCAGAAACGCCGATTGGGGAGAACAAGCCGTTCGTGAAGCGGCAAGTCTTTCGGCCGAAAAGGCCCTAAAACTCAATGTTGTCGATATCCTGGCTACCGATAGATACGAATTGTTAAAACAATTCGATCAACGAAAAATTAACGTACTCGGGCGCGATATCGTTTTATCGACAGACAATGTAGCGTTTCAAGCATTAGAGCCTGACTGGCGAAGCGAATTATTGGCAGTAATTACTAATCCGAATATCGCTTATATCTTACTTATTGCCGGAATTTACGGCCTGATATTCGAATTTTCCAATCCCGGAGCCATCGTCCCGGGCACCATTGGCGGCATTTGCTTATTGTTGGCGCTTTTCGCATTTCAAGTCTTACCGATTAACTATGCCGGATTCGCATTGATTCTTTTAGGCATTTCACTAATGATCGCCGAAGCCTTCGTACCTAGTATCGGCATACTCGGTTTCGGCGGCTTGACCGCGTTCGTGATCGGTTCCGTCATTCTAATGGATACCGATGCCCCCGGATTCGGCATCGACATTGCCTTAGTCGGCGCTTTCGCGCTTACCAGCGCAGCATTCTTGATTTTCGCCTTAGGCATGTTGTTAAAATCCAGGCAAAAGCCCATCGTAAGCGGCCGGGAAGAATTGCTTGGCGAAACCGGTATTGCACTTGCCGATTTTACCGACCTAGGCCCCGTCCGTATCCATAGCGAAATTTGGCAAGCCCGCACCCGCGAAACACTCAAAAAAAACCAGCGGGTTCGCGTAACCGGCCGGAACGGCCTTATCCTCGAGGTTAATTCCACGCCCAACCAGGAGCACAAAGATGTTTGAATATTTCGGTTTAATTTTCGGCAGTTTCGCGTTGCTGTTATTGATCAGCGCATTTAGAATTTTACGTGAATACGAACGCGGCGTGATTTTCACGCTTGGCCGCTTTTACAAAGTCAAAGGCCCCGGCTTCATAATCGTGATCCCGATCATTCAACAAATGGTCAGGGTCGACCTACGTACCATCGTCATGGACGTACCGTCGCAAGATGTCATCTCGCGCGACAATGTCTCGGTCAAGGTCAATGCCGTGGTCTATTTCCGAGTCATCGACCCTGACAAGGCGATCATTCAGGTCGAAAATTTTTACGAAGCCACCAGCCAATTGGCGCAAACGACACTTCGCTCGGTATTGGGCCAACATGAACTGGACGAAATGCTGGCCGAGCGCGACAAATTGAATATCGACATCCAAACGATTCTCGACCAGCAAACCGATGCCTGGGGCATCAAGGTCGCGAATGTCGAAATCAAGCATGTCGATCTCGACGAAAGCATGGTAAGGGCTATCGCCAAGCAAGCCGAAGCGGAACGTACCCGCCGAGCGAAAATCATTCACGCAGAAGGCGAAATGCAAGCCTCGGAAAAATTATTGCAAGCCGCGACGATACTCGCGCAACAGCCACAAGCCATACAACTTCGCTATCTGCAGACGTTGACCGAGATCGCCGGAGAAAAATCGTCAACGATCGTATTTCCGCTGCCGATCGACATCGTCAGTAATATCCTTAAAGGCCATGCCACCAATGCGAATTCGTAATCCGATGTGAAGGATATTGCAGGGAATCAATCGACGATAGCGAATGATTCTAATCATGCAATCAAACCAAGCCCGTCAAAACCGCTCAACCTAAATTCGACAAAGTTTAACCATAAATATCATAATGTTAATGAGATTTTTCAACATACGAAGCTCGGCATAGAAAATGCCGGCTCCAAAGAGGGTGCGGTTGCTCGACCGACAGGCGTCGGCGGCAGGGAGCCGCCGTCGAGCCTACACGGACGTATTCACGGCGTCCTGTCGGGCGAGCAACCGCACCCTAACCGCACCTCGCACTTTCACTTGCCGAGCCTGCAGGAATGTTATTTTTAAATTTAAAAACAATATATTAACGCTTGATAAAACCACAGATGCCTGAACATGAATACTCTTTATCATCTTTGATTCCGTCTTTTCCAGGTTAAGCATTTCAATCTTTGTCCGAAATCCAATTATCAAGACGAACTCTGTGCTATTTTTACAGCTATTGAATGTCCGACATTCAGAATCGCATCATTTCCTCGAAACGTTCAAAACCATAAATACCATCCTCCGTGCAAAAGCGCATTTGAACTCTGAACGGGTACATCTGCTTTTTACGAAGGATTTCGTGACTAATAACTTTCTGGAACCATGAGGCTTGCAGATATTTGCATCATTCCAGGCAATATCTTAGCCATACAACTTATAGAATAGAGACCCTGTGAAACAACCTGTCTACATGGATTTTGCTACCATCTTCGGCCCATTTGTCGCCTTATGCGCGATTGCCGTCGCTGTATTGCTGGACCACGGAAACCCTTTTTCCTTAATCAATGGTCCGTCGATCATTTTAGTCGTCGGAGGTACTCTGGGTGCGACAATGATGGCTTACCCGCTAAAAACCTTCGCCATGTTGCCTAAATATATATGGCAAAGCTTCAGAATGGAAAAGCCGAATCCGCATGCGCAAATTAATTTATTCGTTAAATTAGCCGACCGAGCTCGCCGAGGGGGCTTGCTGGCATTGGAAGAGGATATGCTTAAGATCAAGGATCCTTTCATTCGCAATGCGTTGATGTTGGTCGTCGACGGCATCGCGCCGGATGAAGTGCGACGAGTCATGGAAAACGATAATGAAATGACTTCGCAGCGCCATCAAACAGGTATTGCAATGATGTCGACCATGGCCGGCGTGGCTCCGGCCATGGGCATGATAGGAACCGTCGTCGGTTTAATCGGCGTTATGGGCAATTTATCCGATCCTTCGCAATTAGGCCCTTCGATCGCGGTAGCGTTTTTAACGACGCTCTACGGTTCTTTATTAGGCAACTTGGTATTCAGTCCGATGGGCAATAAACTCAAACAAAAAGATAAAGAAGAAATGTTTATCCGAGAAATGATTATTGAAGGAATCTTAGCGGTGCAGGAAAGCGAGAACCCCCGCATCGTCCGGCAAAAACTCGAGTCTTTCCTCCACCCGGCTCTCAGAACCAATCGATAAAGCCAAGACTAGCACCGATAACAACATTCCGTTTTAAAGCCCGAGCCTTTTCCGGCGAATCTAAGCAGCCTAGCCCGGATGGAGCGTAGCGCAATCCGAGCTACGTTTAATAAGAGCAGAACACCAAACGCCCCTCTCGAGCCGCCCTTTCACCTTTCACCTTTCACCTTTCACCTTTCACCTTTCACCTTTCACCTTTCACCTTTCACCTTTCACCTTTCACCTTTCACCTTTCACCTTTCACCTTTCACCTTTCACCTTTCACCTTTCACCTTTCACCT
>JAHJSQ010000044.1 GCA_018830325.1 Gammaproteobacteria bacterium | reverse complement strand
CTTTTCTTTTGGATACTTTTCTTTGGACAAGCAAAGAAAAGTATCGCGGTTGTCGGTCCGCGAACCGACTACACATAAGCGTCGCGATAGCGACACAAAGCCTTATTTAGGTTTCAAACAAACCAAATCTTATAGTTAACCAGGAAAAAAAGAATATTTTAACTATCTGATTTTCTATAGTGTTTTAATGCGTTTGCCCTGGGGATGTATTCACCCAGCACCTAAATACCATAATCCATTTGCTATGATAAACAATTTTGGATTATTTAGGTGCTGGGTTCACGCGTCCTTAGAAATCAATGCCTGACACCAACCTACCGTATGCGCTGAATAGTTACTGTCATTTAACCCGAAAATTTGCCTGCTCGAAGTGTCATCATTGCTTTCCCCCTTGTTTGACTATTAGACTTCGCGAAAGAAACAACCGCTGAGACGCTAGAATTTTGAAATCTCTTGCTCGATGACTCTTATCCAACGCCCTCTCCTCCTTCGTTAGCCTTGTCTCAACATCCCGAAGAATGGCGCCTGCCTCTAAAATTTAAATATCTAATAATTAGATATAAAAATCTAATTATATCGTTTCATTTGTTTCTGCTAATTCATTAACATTCGCACAACACCGATTCAGCACATTTGCACAGAATTAAGTGAAGCGCGGAAATTGTATGAATAAACCATTAGACCTTGATTTATTAAAACTGAATAACCATCAGGAAATCGCCGCACACATAGTATCGATTTTGCAGGCGATTCGTTTCGGCTCGATTGAGATTGTGATACACGACGGACGCATCGTACAAATCGACCGGCACGAAAAATTCCGGATCAAAACCAGATAAATAATCATTTAATCCACCGAACCATCGGCGATACACAAAAAAGTTAGCGGTTGACTGACCGGAGCACCGGAAGTGACTGTCTTTTCAGGGGAAACGAAAATGACCATGCTTAGAAAAACTGCCCTGGCAATAGTTGCCGGCGGTTTCTTGATCCACCCGGCTCAGCAGGCAGTCGCTAAATCGGAGGATGAGCCTTCCAGTTATTACATAGAACCTGGCAGTTACGGCACCAGGCGAGAAACCGATCCGCCGTCCTATGTTCGGAATTTAAGCAAGACCGGTATAAAAAGCACGGAGGATATCACTTGGCTAGATGCCGGCCTGGACTACCGGATGCGTTACGAGCGCCGCGACGACGACTTACGACGCCCGACCAGCGGCGGCCTGGACGAACCTCTTCTGTTGCGAACCCGCGCCTATCTCGGTATCAAGGATATTCTCGACCCGTTGCGTGCTGTGGTCGAATTCAAGGATGCGCGTGTTTATAACAGCGACTTTCCTCGTTCCAATCGGGAAGTAAACGAATTCGAACTGATTCAAGGTTATGCGGAATTGCATTTCAAGGACGCGCTGGGTTACGACGATCGCGGCAATGCGCGCCCTGCCTTCATTCGTGCGGGACGCATGGCCTTCGAATTTTTAGATCGGCGTTTAATCGGTCTGAATCGCTGGCGCAACACCACCAACAACTTCCAAGGCTTTCGCGCCAGCCTAGGACAAGACGCCAACGATTGGGCGCTCGATTTAATGGCCTTGCAACCGTTGACCCGACTGATGACCGATTTCGACAAACCGAACCAAGATCAGTGGTTTTCGGCGGCAATCGGTCACTGGCGCAAATGGTCTGATATCGTCACGATTGAGCCTTATTACATGGCGCTCAGACAAGACGCTGACCTTAGTAATAGCAACCGTAAACGAGACATTCACGGTACAGGCTTGCGTCTTTATGGTTGGGTGGGCAATACAGGTATCAACTACGACTTAACCGGCATGTACCAATTTGGTCGCGACGACGGACTACAACACGACGCCTACATGGTCACCGCCGAAGTCGGCTATACCTTCAAGCAGCATCCGTGGAAACCTCGAATCAGCGCATTTTACGGCCATGTCAGCGGCGACCAAGACCCTAATGACAACAAGAATAACCGTTTCGAACGCTTCTTCGGATTCGCCCGTCCCTGGTCTTCCGACGACTACATGGTGCCGGAAAACTTGTCTGCACCAAAAGTTAAAATCGAATTCGAACCGATCAAGGGTTTGAAAATCGACGGCGGTTATAGCGCCTTTTGGCTGGACAGCAACACCGACCGATTCAGAAATCTACTTGGCGGCGCCAATAATCGCGACCATACCGGCAATAGTGGCGACTTTTTGGGACATGGGCTAGATATTCGGGCGCGCTATAACTTGACGCCCTATTTGGCCGCCAACGTCGGTTACACCCATTTCACTTTCGGCGACTTCACCAGAAATAGACAAGAAGCAGCCAACGGCAGTAGCTCGGATGACTCGGATTTCGTCTATGTCGAACTGAGTTTCAATGCATTGGATATTTTTCAATAACAGACAAGGTAAATAACAATGAATAAAACAACACGATTAAAAACAGGACTGCTGGCGCTAGGGCTTTTGCTCGCTAACACGGCGTTTGCCGACCGCAGTCTGCTGAATATTTCCTACGACCCGACCCGGGAGCTGTATCAGGCGTTCAACCAAAAATTCATCGAACACTGGAAAGCAAAAACCGGCGAAACGGTCACGATACAACAATCGCACGGCGGGGCCGGCAAACAGGCGCGCGCGGTCATCGACGGACTGGAAGGCGATGTGTTGACGCTGGCTTTGTCTTACGACATCGACCAGATTGCCAAAATTTCCGGGAAACTCGACAAAGACTGGCAAAAGCGTTTGCCGAACAACAGCGCTCCTTACACCTCGACCATCGTGTTTCTGGTGCGCAAAGGCAACCCGAAAGACATCAAGGATTGGGATGATTTGACCAAAGACGGCGTTGCCGTAATTACGCCGAACCCGAAAACTTCCGGCGGGGCACGTTACAACTATCTGGCCGCCTGGGCCTTTGCCGAAAAGAAATACGGCAACCAAGAAGCCGCCAAGGATTTCGTCAAAAAACTGTATAAAAACGTGCCGGTGCTGGATTCCGGGGCACGCGGCTCGACCACCACCTTCGTGCAACGCGGCATAGGCGATGTGCTGCTGGCCTGGGAAAACGAAGCGTTTTTGTCGATCGATCAACTCGGTCCGGATCAATTCGAAATCGTCGTGCCGCCGATCAGTATTTTGGCTGAAACTCCGGTTACGGTGCTCGATAAAGTTGCTGAAAAACACGGCACCGCCGACCTGGCTAAGGCTTATCTGGAATACCTTTATTCGCCGGTCGGGCAGAAATTGGCGGCCCAATATTATTACCGTCCGTTTCAACCGGAACATGCCGATTCGAAAGATTTGGAACGCTTTCCAAAATTGGAGCGGCTGTCCGTGGATGAGGTCTTCGGCGGTTGGCACAAGGCGCAGGCCGAGCACTTCGATGACGGCGGCACCTTCGATCAAATCTATGCACCGTAATAACCACATCGTTCCCACGCGCCAATGTGGGAATGCATACCTATCTTGCCTCGGCAGCCAAGGTATGGGTTCCCATGGAGGGCCGTGGAGACCAGGAAACGACCGCTTTATCGTCATAAAGAACGGATGAGAGATATCAAACCGCTGTTTTTTCCTCGTTCCCACGCTCCAGCGTGGGAATGCATACCGCTCTTACCTCGGCAGCAAAGGAATGGATTCCCACGGAGGACCGTGGGAACCAGGAATCAACCGCTGGGACTCAGAGCGTGGGAACGATGCTAGAGCTTGCGGAAATGGTTTTTCCTCGTTCCCACGCTCCAGCGTGGGAATGCATACCGATCTTGCCTCGGCAGCCAAGGCATGGGTTCCCATGGAGGGCCGTGGAGACCAGGAAACGACCGCTTTATCGTCATAAAGAACGGATGAGAGATATCAAACCGCTGTTTTTGCAATTTAACAAAGGCTACCGAAATGCCACAAAGTCATATTATGCCGGGTTTTCGTCCCACACTCGGGTTTACGCTGTTTTATCTGGCGTTGATCGTGCTGATTCCGTTAAGCGCGCTGGTGTTCAAAAGCATGCAGCTCAGCCTGGATCAATACTGGGACATATTGACCAATGCCCGGGTTCAGGCTTCGTTCCGGGTCAGTTTTGTTTCAGCGTTGATCGCGGCCGGTATCGCCGCGCTGTTCGGCTTCATCATCGCCTGGACCTTGGTGCGCTATCCGTTTCCCGGCAAACGCTTGTTCGACGCATTGATCGATCTGCCCTTCGCGCTGCCCACCGCCGTTGCCGGCATCGTGTTGGCGGCGATCTACGAGCCTAATGGCTGGATCGGTCGTATCGTCATGGACACGCTGGGCGTACAAATCGCCTATAAACCGCTCGGCATCGTGTTTGCGCTGATTTTTATCGGACTACCGTTTGTCGTGCGCACCGTCGAGCCGGTGCTGCAGGAATTCGACACAGCGATGGAGGAAGCGGCCGCAAGCCTCGGCGCCAACCGTCTACAAACGTTTATCCGAATCATTCTGCCCAATATCCTGCCGGCAACACTGACCGGTTTCGCGCTGGCCTTCGCGCGCGGGGTCGGCGAATACGGCTCGGTTATTTTCATCGCCGGCAACATGCCCTATGTGTCCGAAATCGTGCCACTGCTGATCATCACCAAGCTGGAGCAATACGATTATGCCGGCGCGACCGCGATCGGACTGACCATGCTGATCATTTCGTTTTTATTGTTATTACTGGTCAACGCGCTGCAATGGTGGGTGCGCCGCTGCAGCGGCCAACTGTGAGAGACGCTTAAATGAATACAGTGACTGCAACTCATGCATACCAACCTAAACCGATCGCGCTAAACGATGCGGGCTGGGTTCGCTTTGGACTGATAGGAACAACCTTGACAATTATCGGGCTGTTCTTGATCCTGCCGCTGGCGACCGTACTGATCGAAGCCTTCAGCAAAGGCTGGACGGCATACAGCGACAGCCTGACTCACCCCGACACTCTGGCGGCAATACGGCTGACGCTGTTGACCGCTGCTGTGACCGTGCCGCTAACGACTTTTTTCGGCATTTGCGCGGCCTGGGCCATCGCCCGTTTTGAGTTTCGCGGCAAAAGTTTATTGATCACGCTAATCGACCTGCCTTTCTCGGTGTCGCCGGTCATCGCCGGTTTGATTTATGTGTTGGTATTCGGCGCTCAAGGCTGGCTAGGCCCATGGTTGTCCGAATACGACCTCAAGATCATCTTCGCGGTGCCCGGCATCATTCTGGCGACCTTGTTCGTGACCTTTCCCTTCGTCGCCCGCGAGTTGATTCCTTTGATGCAGGAAATGGGGCATGAAGAGGAAGAAGCCGCTTTATCGCTGGGCGCCAGCGGTTGGCAGACTTTTTTTAAAGTCACCCTTCCCAATATCAAATGGGGACTTCTGTATGGCGTGCTGCTCTGCAATGCTCGGGCAATGGGCGAGTTCGGCGCGGTGTCGGTGGTTTCCGGCCATATTCGAGGGCTGACCAATACCCTGCCGCTGCATGTCGAAATCACCTACAACGAATACGATTTCGTCGGCTCGTTCGCCAGCGCCTCGCTGCTAGCAGGCTTGGCGGTGGTTACCTTGATTGTGAAAACCTATTTGGAATGGCGGCAAAAGCAGGATAGGAAAGCCGCATGACGCTTTCTCGTTCCCACCGGAGCGTGGGAACCATTTGAACAGAGGACCACGGGAAGCGGAAAAAAGCTCGCTGTCTCGCTGTTTCCCAAGCTCTGCTTGGGAAACGATCTTGCAAGCTCCGCTTGCCGGTCTCGGGAAGCACGAGCTTCCGGGACTGCATTCCCAAGCGGGAGCTTGGGAATGAGCGCAAATAAACACATTTGAACGAGAGCATCACGATGAGCATTACTTTAAACCATATCAGCAAACGCTTCGGCAATTTCGCCGCTCTGGACAATATCAACCTAGAAATCCCCGAAGGCGAATTGGTCGCATTACTGGGACCGTCCGGCTGCGGCAAGACCACCTTACTGCGCATCATTGCCGGACTGGAGCAAGCGGATCGAGGACAGGTATTATTGAACGGCAGCGATGTCACCGACCAGCCGGTCAAAAACCGGCAAATCGGCTTTGTTTTTCAACATTACGCGCTGTTCCGGCACATGACTGTGTTCGATAATATTGCCTTCGGACTTAGAGTCAAATCCAGAAAGGAACGTCCTAGCGAAGCCAAGATTCAGGAAAAAGTGCATGCCCTGCTCAATTTGGTGCAATTGGACTGGCTGGCCGATCGTTTCCCCGATCAACTTTCCGGCGGCCAACGCCAACGCATCGCATTGGCCCGCGCCTTGGCTGTCGAACCGTCGGTGCTGTTGCTGGACGAGCCGTTCGGCGCATTGGATGCCAGCGTACGCAAAGATTTACGGCTGTGGCTGCGACATTTGCACCATGAGCTTAACGTCACCAGCATTTTCGTGACGCACGATCAGGAAGAAGCGATGGAAGTCGCCAGCCAAATCGTCGTGCTCAATCACGGCAAGATCGAGCAAAAAGGCTCGCCCAGCGAGATTTACGACAGTCCGAACAACGATTTCGTGTCGCGTTTCATCGGCCATACCAATGTCTTTCAGCTGGAACAGGGCGACAGCGTTTGGCTCGCCGGCGCCGGAATCAGTATCAACGATCCCAAAGGGATCATCGCTCATGTGCGTCCACACAACATCCAAGTCGAAAAACCGCAAGATCCCGCCAACGCCCCCGTTTATCTAAAAGATTGGCAACATCTGGGCGCTATCATCCGGCTGGAGTTGAGCAAGGACGGCACTAACGGCAAGGCAACGACAATCTTTGCGGAAATGCCGAACGAGCAATTTCGCGAACTGGCTTTAAACAAAGGTGACCGGGTGTCGCTGCATATTAAGCATGCGCATTGGTTTAACTGAACGAATGTATGGATGGCGCGTTCAACGATTTGGCGGGTGGTTTCCGAAAACGGTGGGCAAAAATGGAAAGACTCTTATGAGTGGGTACGATCCCATACGCATCAAGCTAAAAAAACAGCCATCCCGCATCCAGCCATTTCCCATGCTCCAGCTTGGAAAATACACCTCTGAAGCTCTAGCTTCTAGAGACCGGAACAACCGCAATCAACCCCGGCTCGCTGATTCAATCTTCCTTGATATTCGGTAGCTAGAGCTTCCTGAACAGGTTACCCAAGCTGGAGCTTGGGTAACCGCATATTTTAGTTTTGGCGACTACGACTGCCCCCTGCTCGGACACTTGGCTTCGGCAAGCTGAAGCATCTTACTAATCAGGTTGATTATTAAAACGATATAATTCGATTTATAATTCTAAAAATTAGATATTAAAAACGCTTCAGGCCATCACCTCATGAATCTCAGCCAGATTGAATTACTTCGCACCCTGCATGAAAACGGTTTCAACCTCTCCAAGGCCGCCGACAGCATGCATATCGTGCAATCGGCGGTTAGCCGACAATTACATTTATTCGAGGAAGAATTGGGCTCGCCTTTATTGACAAGAAACGGCAAAAAACTGACCGGTCTGACCGAGTTGGGGCAAAAAGTATTGGCGCAGGCATTAACCATTCAGCAAGCCAAAAAAAATATCCAATCGCTTGCCTCGGAATACTGCAATGGCGACAGCGGAATCCTGCATGTCGCGACGACGCATACTCAAGCAAAATATTTTTTGCCGAAGCCAATACAACGCTTCCGCGCCAAATATCCCGGCGTTAAGGTTTATATCGTGCAGTCCTCACCCGACCACCTGATCGACTTTCTGCATAAAGACCTGGCCGATCTGGCTATTTGCACCGAAAAGGTCGCCGACGATGAGACCTTGATCATCAATCCCTGTTACGAATGGCACCATGCCGTTGTCATCCCAAAAGAACATCCGCTGGCTAGCGGGGACTTAACCTTGGAACGCTTGGCCTCGTTTCCGATTCTCACCTACTCGCTCGGCTTTACCGGCCGTTCCAATATTGAAAAGGCCTTTAACGACCGGGAATTACAAATGGATGTGGTGCTGGCGGCAGCCGATACCGATATCATCAAAACTTATGTACGTTTGGGATTGGGTGTCGGCTTGATCGCCAGTATGGCATACGACCCGATAGCCGATACTGATTTGGTAGTCCGCAAATTGTCCGATCTCATACCCAGCTCGATGACCAAGATTGCCTACTTGCGGCAGAATTATTTACCCGCCTACAGCCGGCATTTTATTGAAGAACTATTGGACGCCGCCCAAGAAATGAGCGCCTGAGATAAAGGGTATAACAAAATAATGGAGACGGGTTCGAAATCGGCATTATCCGGCATTAAAATCCAGTTCGCATAAGTCTTTAGCCGCATGTAACCGCCCGTTAAGCAACATGTTTTTTAATTTTTCCGCACGCTGCATGTATTTTTCGGTCAGTTCTTTAAATGCCTCCGGCAAATGGTATCGTTCCAATCGCGACAAATGCCCGTCGAAAGCGGCGGAAACGCAAAGCAAATCCAGCAAAAAATAACGTTCGTGTTCGGCGACTTCATCCAAGAGTGCTAAAAAATCTTCCCAATTGTCGTATTCTTTCGTCTCATCGATTTCGAAGGTAGAACAAAGTCTATGGAGTAATACCAACATATTCGGGTGGTAATGTTGGGCCAATACCATCATGACGGCCACGGCTCTAACCGAACCTTCGCGCGCTTTAGGGCTCAATTGCGCGATAACGTCATCGGTGATGACATTCATCGCAATGTGTTCGGCTAGTTTATTGCCGAATAAGCGCAATCTTGCCTCTCTTGCCACTTTATACAATGTAAAGGCATCCCATAGACCGGTTATCGGAATAGCGACCCAACTAAAGGTCAAGCGTATATCGCCTTTTCCAAAAAAGCGGACCAGTAAAAACTTCACCCCCAGACTACTGAGGATGACTTTCGCTTTATATAAAAGCGTAACTAGAAATAATTTGGACTTGGATAAATGCTTTAGCGGATCGATACCTAAATAACGAATGATCGGATCAGGTACTTCCAGTGCCGCGCGCGCTAAAATATTGGGCACGGCATCATCGCCCGGCAGACAAAAGTCTTTGGTAGCCTGGTTATGCCCGGTTAAGCAGGCGAGGCTGTAGACAATTTTAAGACCTAACCAAAACAGAACTGTCATTTCGACCGTCAGCATCACGACGAGCACCGAACCATAAAGCAGGTAATAGGTTGCAGTTGTCATTGATGCTTGAAATGTCCATTCTATCCATATAGTTACGAATGTGGTCAGAGCGCCTATTGCAAAGGCGATCACAGCCGCGAAAGCCGTGATATTAGTCGACAATGCCTGCAGCGTTGCATCGGGCTGTAAATCATCGATACTTACATTATGCAATTCGGACGTGCCGGCTTTTTTTGCCAAAAACCGATAATACCGAACGCCGAGCGTCTCTAGAAAGCCCTCCGGCTCTTCTCTTTGATAGATCGATTTTTTGATCACAGTCTCGGTCATCGTTTTATTCCTTATTCTGTGTAACGCACTCTGTTGTAAATCATGCCCTGTACCTATCGCTCTTCAAATTTCGGCATTAGCGCATTGAGGCGCCGAGGTGCTTACCCTTCGCCTAGCGCAATGTGAGGGCGCAGAGAACCTAGCACATGAACAAAAATCTTACGCTACTAGCCTCGTATTTCACTCTCGTAAGCCGCCTAATCGTCAATACGCGCTGTTTTAAAACGGGCAGTGGCTCCTAACAGACCAACCACAAAGAAAGCCGTACCCACTAAAGTAAACCGCAGATTCGACTCTTGTATGATTAAGTCGTCGGTCGCATAAAGCATGATAATAACGGCGACAGCCCCCCACCCAAGAAATCGCAACGTCGCGTTTACCAGGCAATTACCTAGCGTTTCCGATTCAGTCACTGGCGTGTCCATTCGATAGGCCACAAAACCGCATATCAGCGCAGGAAGAATTCCCCAACGCATATGATCTAAAAAGCTTTCCAAAAAGTTGAAATATTCTCGACGATAGAAAGTTAACTCGAGTACGAGTGTCGATACCGTGGTACTGACAATAAACCCCATGATCATCATCGTCATGTAAAATCCGTAATAGCGATCGTATTGCTCCCGCTGGCGCCTGAAGGCAAGCGTACGTGAAACAAAAACCAGCGCTAACGGAAGAACATACATCGGCATGACATAAGCGATCCACCGAAGCGTCGTATAGCTAAAGTGGGCCAAAGGCTTATTCGGAAACAGGAAAGCATTGTGTAACGAAACCGAAATTTCTCGACCCAATATGACTCCGATAGCGGAGGCCGCCATGAAAATCAAAATATACTTATAGGTGTGTTTCAAGCGAGCTTCGTGAACATTCCCGCCGAGTTGTTTCACGGTTGCCCAAATATCGTTCTCGCTGGCGCTACCGAACACGATCAAGGAGGCGAGCATGCGGCACAACAAACCGGTGAGTTGATCCAGTTCCTTGATTAACTTGACCGTCTTGGTGTAATGCGGCTCCGCTTCCTTCCAAACCGCCACTTTTTCCGACATGGCATTATAGGAAATACAAATTTCCCCCCATTTCAGAGACGGTTCGTTGAACAATCGACGAAAAGACGACTGATTCGCATAATATTGTATCCGATCAAAAAGCAAACAATTATGAGCCCACTTATATTCGACCGTGGCACTGGACATGTCGAAGTCGCCGGGGTCGATGCTTGACACTAACAATCGATTGGCAATTTGCTCTTTCAGTTTCTCGTCAACCGCCGATAATCTTGAGGCAATCAGAGCGTTATAGACCTCTACCGCTTTAGTTGGGATGGCAAAAGCATCATGTATGTTGTCTCTCAAAATTAGCAAGGGGTTAATTTTACTTTCCCAAGCGATAAAAAATAAAAATAGCCCGGCGGTAATCAACGGTACGATCTTGGTTCCGTCCAAGCCGTTCAGAAGATCCAACAATTCCCGAGAACGAAGGTTTTTAACGATAAGCGTTATCAATGGTTCCAAGGGCAACCACTGCAAAGTTAGTAATAAATATAACGCCGCCATGAACGCGCAGTACGACGCAACCCCTAACCAATAGGTGGTTCTGCGGATAAAATATTGCGGAAGCGTCGGTTCTGCGCCTAATTGAATCCGACGTTTTTGGAAGGAACGATAGGCCAGGAATAGTACTGCCAAGGTTCCAAGAAACTGCACCGCAAAGTTAATCATAAGTTCAACAGTCATCGTGCGCCTGCTCCTACGTGCTTTTTTTAAGGTTCGAATTAGGGTTGTCATCATAGTCAAAAGACAATGATATCCGTGTCGGCTCTATGGCAGGTCCATACGTTAATGTCGCAATTTGAAGTACGATAGGTATAACCAGCCGAGCGTCCATTGCGGTATCCAGTGGATTTATTATACTTGACATGGTGCGACAAGGTCTCTTACTGGTTTCAGAATAAACCGAAACCTGTTGTCGTTCAATTATCCCATCGTTCTTGGGATGAAGAGGACCAAGATGCTTTTCTTGGATGGCGAAGAGAGGAATTAATGATAAAAATCTTATTACGTAATCTGTTAGAGAGAAAACCAGGGGCTAAATGAATGCTATCGAAATTGTAACTATTCAGCCCACCGGCAATTGTCGTTCCCCCGCCGGAGCGCTCATCGTTATACATAAATTGTAGGGTACGCTGCGCGTACCAAAACCGTGCCCTGACGGTTCGGTGGGCACATGAACATCGCGGGGTTACCATGGTACGCACAGCGTACCCTACGCGAATCACCTAGCGTTAGGTGAGGGAGACCCGAGGGTGTTAAGTGACAATAAAGGGTATCGAGGTTTCATTGGTTAGGAACGAGCATGAAATAACTTCGACAACTTCTGGGAGGGGGTTCGGTGGCTCGATTGACAGATGTCGGCGGCAGGGCAGATTTTTGCTCCTGCAAAATCTGCATTCATGCCATCCATGGCAATCAGATTCCGCCGTCAAGCCTACATGGATGTATTCACCCAGCACCTAAATAAGCCATGATTTTGAATCATTGCCAAAGACCTATGGAATTTAGGTGCTGGATTTAGGTGCTGGGTTCACGGCGTCCTGTCAAGCGAGTCACCGAATCGCCGCAAAGCCCACTATTTGTAGCAGTTATTTTGTGCATATTCCTTAAGATTGCAAAAGGGTAATTTTTGACTTATGTATAATGATGAGCACTGGAGCGTGGAAACGATAGGATCCTGCATCAACGAATACCTTCCCGCTTAAGTTGCGCGGTTAATACTTCTATTTTGACATCAAGATCGAATAGGTCGTCTTCAAACAATTTTTGTTGCTGTTCCAGAAAGGTCGCTTCAATCGTTTCGAGTACATTACGAAAATTCTGTGTCAATTGACCGGATTGGATATGACTGTGCGTTTTGGCATAGCCTTCGGTGACTTGCATTGCTCCATCGAGATAAACATTAAGAAATTTTCTAGCTTTGCGAATATCTCGCGGGTCGGCTTCGATTTCGCTTAAAATGCTGTCGGCAACTCTACAGATACGATCTATCCGACTTTTGAATTCGTGATTATGAATTAGATTGCCGGCCTGTTCGATTCGCCGAATCATGCTACGGGACTCGGCGACCGTTTGCTTGGCTTCATCGACCGATTCGTCTGTCGTGCCGGGCGAATTTTGCCGTGCTTTTTTAACCAGTAAGCGGTCGTTCCGATCAATTTTAACAACCTCGATCCGGTCGCCGTGACGCAACGGTTCGAGCGTATCGGCAGAGAATCGTTGTTGATCGATCAGCACATAGCCGTTGCTATCGAAATCGACCATTGCTTCCCCGATTTTGCCTTTCAAGCTTTTATTGCGCGAACCGAAAATAAAGCTACCGGTGATAAGCAACGTAGCGAGCAGCATTGCGGCACTCACTGCAATGCTAACCGATAATATCGTGTTGCTCTGATCGGCCGGGATGGGGCCGTCGAATAGATTCAAACTACCCAGCACGAAGGCGATCGCTCCGCCGATAGCCAGTACGCCGAAGCCGGCAACGAAATATTCGGCGATCATCAACGCAATACCGAACAATAACAGCAATAGAAAACCAAGGTTAACGGGTAAGGCTTGCATGCCGACTAAGCCCAAAACCAGCGCGATCGTGCCGAGGATACCGGGAAGGGTTAGGCCCGGAGCGAGCATTTCGATAAAAATCGCGAGTAGACCCACAGAAACCAGCATGTGCGCGATCTGCGGATGCGCGACTAGCCCCAGAATATGATCGATAAACCTCGGGGTAATCTGGCGAATTTCTTTATCCGAGAGCGCCAGGATAAGCAATTGACCCTGAAATTGAATGTTACGTCCGTCAACGGCTTTCATCAGTTCAGAAAATCCCGGCACCACCAGATCGACCACATTGGCTTCCAAGGCTTCATCGGCAGATAGGCTTTCGGCTTCGGAAACGAAACGTTCGGCAATATCCGCATTGCGATTGTGATGCTTGGCGATACCCCGCATGAAAGCCCGGGTATCGCTCATGATTTTCTTTGCCATGGTACCTTGTATCTCGCCGCCATCGCCCGCAACCGGCGATGCGGCACCGACATTTGTACCGGAATTCATCACCGCAAGATGCGTGGACAGCAAAATAAACGCACCGGCCGATGTCGCGCTGGCTCCGGCCGGCCCCACGTATCCGATAACCGGCACCTTAGACTCCGAAATTGCGCGAACCATGTCTCGCGTGCTACTCAGTAAGCCACCCGGGGTATTGATTCGTAGGATCAACGCAGCTGCGGAATGGGCTTCTGCTGTTTCGACCGCATGCTCAAGCAGGGCGGACGTGCCCGGATTGATTACGGCATCTATGTTTACCAGGTATACGGGAGCCGCTAAATCATTCGGTTTTTTTCCATGTGCCAAGCCGCCTATACCGACAAACAGCGATAACAACAGGCAAGCGCCGACGAACATTCGCAACGACTTGATTGAGGGAAGTACACGAAATAAGTTCATCTAAGAAGTCAACCCATCATGCACTTGCCTGACGTTCAATATGTAAATCGAGCGCTTCCAATAGCTGGTTCAAATTAGTCAAATCGGCCGGGAAGATCACCGAAGTCTCGGCATCGGCCAAATGCGCGATATTATCGATAAACTTTTCCGATAAATTGAGTTTGATGGCTTCCTCGCCGCCCGGCTGGACGACTGCATTACCGATTTTCTCGATGGATTCGGCCGTCGCGGTCGCCAAGGCCAAAATTTCGGACGCCCTGCCTTCGGCTTCGTTGACCAAACGTTGGCGTTCGCCTTCCGACAAATTGATCAGTTCTCGCATCGTGCCTTCGGAAGTGTTGATCCGGCTTTGCTTGTCGCCTTCGGCTCTGGCCAGAATGGCGCGTTTTTCCCGTTCGGCGGTCACTTGCTTTTCCATCGCGCTCTGAACCGTGCTCGGCGGCTTGATATTCTTGATTTCGTAACGATGCACATGCACGCCCCAGGTTTCACCCGCGGCATTGAGCGTATCCACCACCGCTTGACTGATCATGTCGCGCTCTTCGAAAGTTTTGTCCAACTCCAACGTACCGATCACCGAACGGGTCGTGGTCTGCGCCAACTGCATCGCGGCAAATCGATAATCAGTCACGCCATAAGTCGCTTTAATAGGATCGGAAACCGACATATAAATGACGCCATCGACTTCGACCTGTACCTCGTCCTTGGAAAAACATTCTTGCGGCGGGACATCGATGGTTTCTTCGCGCAAGTCCTGTATTGCGGTCACGACATCGATAAACGGGATCAGCACATGAAAACCAGGGCCCAATGTGGCCTTGTACTTGCCTAAACGCTCTACAATCAGAGCCGTGCGCGTGGAAACGATGCGAATGGAACGAAATAGCTGTGTAATGATGACAAGAAAAATAATGCCCCATACGGCAAAATTAAATAAATCGATTAGACTGACTTCATTATTCATTTGTTTGCTCCCATTTTAGCGACCGGCAGGTTTTGATTAAGCGCCGACAGCAGACCTTTGATGTGAGCAAGATCGGTAGGCAACACCGATACATTGGCCCCTTTCATGACCTCGCCTGTTCGACCGATAAAATCCTCGACCAAACGCATTTTTACCGCCATATCACCGCCCGGCTTCTTAATGGCTGCGGCAACTTTCTGCAAGCCCTCGGCGGAGGCTTCGGCTAGTATCCCAATTTCACTCGCGCGCCCTAAAGCCTCATTGATGCGCTTTTGTTTCTGACCTTCGGAAATATTGATCGCCTCCTGACGATGACCTTCCGATATCAGAATTTTCGACTCTTTTTCCGCCATGGCTAAGGTAATTTCCGCGCGCTTTTCGCGTTCGGCCTCCATTTGCTTTTCCAAGGTATGCACCACTTGCGCGGAAGGCGAAATATTTTTGATTTCGTAACGCATGACCTTGATTCCCCAAGGATCCGAGGCTTTGTCGATTTCTCGTACAATCGCTTCATTCAATTTATCGCGCTCATAAAAGGTATCGCCAAGCGTCAGCTTACCGATTTCGGAACGCATCGTCGTTTGCGCCAAATTGACGCTGGCCATCTGATAATCGCCGATTCCGTAACTGGCCCGTTTGGCATCCATCACTTTCAAATAGACGATACCGTCGACCGCAACCTGTATATTATCTCGGGTGATGCAGCTTTGTGCCGGAATATCGAACACTTGCTCGCGAATCTCATGGCGATAAGCCACCTTGTCTAAAAAGGGTACGACAACATGATAACCGGGTTCCAGAACGCATCGAAAATTGCCTAATCGCTCCAAGACGCAAGATTGACGCATCGGAACGATAATCAACAGCTTCCAAAAAATGATACCGGCCAATATGACGAATATCGTAAGGGTAGTAAGCATAACGTACTCCTATTTTATTGAGTTATTATTCGAGTCGGTTTCGCTCGTGGTTTTATTGGTTTCGACGGCATCAACCACCCACACCAGATTTTCGCGAAAAATAATGCGCACCTCGGCCCCAACGTCCAAATTTTGGTCATTACGATAGTTTCTAGCTTTCCAAGTGCTGCCTCGAAACGCAATACGCCCCTCGCCGCCTGCGGGTATAGGCTCGCAGACTTTAGCCAGTGCATCGTAGGCATCCAGATCTTCATCGGTCTTCCCCTGATCGACTTGTGCCGGAATGAGTTTTTGGGCAACCCCACGCAAACCGAAGACCAACGTGAGAGAGCCGATAAACCAAAAAGTGAAAGCTTGTAACCAGCCCTCTATTAGACCGGTGTAAAGCAAAGCGGAAACCAGCACGGCGCCGAGCCCTAGAAAAAACACTATGCCGCCGGGCAACAAAATTTCCAGCAGCATGAGAATAATGCCGCCGATAAGCCAGATATTTACAATTTCATAGCCGTGCATGGATAGCCCAAAATATGTCGTTTTGTATCGGTATCTACTCCGCGGCTTCTTACTTGAAAAAGAAGGACACGCATGGAATTGATTGTAGTTAAATTAATTAAAAATAGTAGCGTATAAGGATTTCGTGAAAAATTACTTCTTGGAGCTATGAGATTTGTAGCGGGTTCGGTTACTCGCCGGACAGGTCTATAAGGCTGTTGCTTTCTGATAGCAGGGGATCGCGCGCCCCGCCACCTCAATATGTTAGGAATATGCACAAATTTACTTCTACAAGTTTTAGGCACTGTGGAGGTTCGGCGACTCGCTTGACAGGACGCCGTGAACCCAGCACCTAGAATTATGCACGATAGTTACCATAGCTAAAGGGCTATGGAATTTAGGTGCTGGGTGAATACATCCATGGCAATCGAGCCACCGAACCCCCTTTCAGCATTCGTCGAAGTTATTTCATGCTCGTTCCTTAATGCCCAAATTTGAACTGCGAAAGCTATATGGCGCAGTTAATCGAAAACAACGAACTTGCAAAAAATTTCGAGATACTTTACTTCAGCACGCGTACAATGAAGTCGCTTATATAACACAAGGGTAAAACTATGAGAATTATAAAATTTGCAGCTTTATTAGGTTTAATGGTTATTACAGGCCATGCTTGGGCTGAAGCCGCCTTCGAATCGATTCAAGACGTTCAAGGCAAGTGGAAACTGGAATATACTAAAAAATCAATCGATGCCAAAGAAAAGTTAAAACGTGAAGACACTTGGGCTTTTAATAACGGAAAAGTCACTATTACGAATATCCCTCGAGAGGGCTCATATTATGACCAATTGCCGGTAAAATACGTAATAGAGGACGGCAAACTGAAAATAGCCTTGTTGGGTCGCTCCGATCGCTTCGATATTTTTTCGCTACTCGAAAAAGATGAAAAAAGCATGACGCTCAAAGGTAAATACGGCGACATTTATTATTTCCAGAAAAAATAGCTATTTACTATTTAACTGAGCAGTATCGTTATATCGGATAACAATCCAACGTTTTTCTCAGTCCTCAGCGCCGCTCAATATGGGCTTTGTTTAAGGCTATGTTTGCGTTGGTAGCTGTAAAGACATCGAAAGCGTAATCCCGGCAAGGATTGCCGGGATCTAGACCACAAGACAAGAAAAGCCTCTCGCCACCCATGGCTTCGAGGCCCCGACAGTCCATATCGGGTCGACGCCGACTATTAACGAAAACATAGCCTTGTTTAACGCTGCTTACGATAGATAAAATGCCGCACTTCCACACTTCCATTTCGGTTTTCAAAACATACATGAGAACCATAACCGTTTTTAACCTTCTCATAAAACCGAAATACACATCATCTCAACTAACGAGAGGTCTTGCCGATAACCCGTTTGCGATCAACTAAAAAGAGGAGTATGTCATGGTAGATTCCGTCTCGGGCTTAGCCAGTCTAGCCACCCGAATGTCCCTGCAGCAAACCGCACTCGATGCCAATGTCGCGGTACTCAATAAAATTCAAGATCAACAAGAAGCGGAAGGCGAAGCCGTAGTAAAATTGATCGAGTCGACGTCCGCAGCCGAGGGTGGCATCGATGTTTATGTTTAAAGAAAGCCGTCAATAGCTATACTTTGCGCGGTCAGATTTTTGTTTTTTATGGCAATGCTATTTTGCTCAACACCTGGGAAGGGAAATAAGGGGTAGACGGCGGCTCTCTGCCACCGACTCCTGCAGGTCGAGCAACCGTACCCTATTCGGAACCGGCATTTTTACAGCAGATTTTTACATATCGAAAAATTAGATAAGGAATTCGAACTTTCACAGTAAAATTTCGGAGTTCGTAATTTGTGGAATTTAACAAGAGAAAAAATGCGAAGTTATTCACAGTATCTGTGGATAAATTTGTGGACCTCTTGTTTGATTAACACTTTATACCGCATAACTATTGATATTGATTCAAATTGTATAAAAATTGCACAAATTTCCTATATATAAATATATATCAATACCTTATACCTATTTTCTCCCTTAAAGATTTAGTAACTAAACTAAGTTTCTGAGCAAGGACTTATCTTTTTCGAAGGCGAACTCTGTCTGTGGAAAAAAGTGTGAAAACGGTAACGTTTCATAAAAATTACCTTGTAAAAATCAAGATGTATGCTTAGTCGAAAAATTAAGAAAAATCGACGGCTTTTCCGGTACAGTGATGATCGGAAACAACTCGGCTAGGCTCTATTAAGATTCTTACCCGTAGCGTCTCCTTATGTTTGCCTTATATCAATTCAGTCGTTAGCCGCAGAAATTTAATTTTAAGCTGCCGACGATCCGTCGATTGTCGGCAGCACCTTGTAATAGCAAGTCTAAGTTTCGGGCTGTTCCCGGAGCGGGCTTCTTTTCAGTTATTTCAATTTCATGCAGTTTGCATAATAAGTGACGGTCGCGGGCCAATCGGTAAAAATTCCGATAATCCCAACTTGTTTGGCTAAAACATCTAACATCACCATCGTGTCGCCATCCTTGCCGACACCATCGGTAACGGATTGATAGTAAAAGCCGCCTCCGTTTTTCAGCAAGCCCGATCGTTCCAGAGTCCAAGTAATGATGTCAAGGCCCGCTTCTTTGATTTTTATTGCATAATCAGAAGGTACGATTTGATTTTTAGCATTCAAAGTGACCAACGCCCAAAGCGGCGGTGCGACAATGTTGACGCCTTCGTGGACTAAGAGCGGCAACCGGGAGATCGCACCCGATAAATCGGCCTCAGTATTCAGGTTTTCCAGAAAAACCGCCTTTCTACCGAATTTCGGCTCATTGTCGATCCAGTACAACACATCGTCCAGATTAAAAGACTGTGCATAGACATCCTTGGCTTTAACTCCCGCAGCTTTGTATTCGTCAATCATTTTTTGCGCGTAGTCTTGCTGTGAGAATCCGTCGAAAGGCATTTCCACACTCGGAGATTTCAATTCCGGTGTCATTTTGACGCCCAGCGCTTTGAACAGCTCGATACTTTCGGCGTGGCTCAACACCGTTCCATTGGCGGAATACAGGTCGGTGCGCCAATTAGGAGTCGAATTCAGATATTCGTTGAGCGTTTTTGCATCCGGGTTTCCGGCATCCATCTTTCCTTTGAGAGTTTTGAATTCAGCGAGCGTAATGTCGCTGGTGCAGCACTTAACGTTAGCGAACGGTTTGTCGCTGCTGTAGTCGGGTGGGACTGAACAATTGCCGGCGAGTTCGGTCGCAAGAATGTTGGTTGTCGTATGCAGATCGCATTGCGAATGGCGGCAGACCAATTCCTTGTCCTTAGTAAAGGTTACGTCGCATTCCAAAATACCGGCTCCCATTCTGGCAGCCGCTTCATAGGATTCTTTGGTATGCTCGGGAAATTGCAGTGCCGCGCCCCGGTGACCGATCGAGAAATCAGTTTTATAAAACGGACCTTCTGAACATTGTTGCAAAGCGGTTTTCAGTTTACCATCGTCCATGTCCTCGATTAAGAAATAAGGGCGAGGTCCAAGTTGGACGTTGAATTTTTTGTTTTTTCCGTGTTTTATGGGCTGGGTATTGATCTTATGATGCTTAGCAGCACTCGCCCCCCTAGCGTTGAATGATGGATTTTTGTCTTTCGAATCGGCTAATACCGATGAGGATAACGATAAGGACAGTAGGGCGGTAACCGCTATTGTGTTTAAAATGATGCGCATTGAGTCTCTCCTCTTAGTCATTTTGGGATGCCGATTAATTCCGGCAAAACGACTCTATACGCATTGGGTTTCAAAATAATGTCCTTTCCATGACCGTTTTGTTAAATCAGTATTTGTAAGGGCCAGTTGAATTCGGGTAACGCTTTATACCCCTTTTTCATCGTTTCTTTATTAATTGCGCAACCCAATCCTGTATTTGCGTCGCCACCCATTCGCCGTCATCGAGGGTCAAATCATGGCCGGCCCAGGAATGGGCACGCAGTTCAATACGCCATTTGTTATGAATAGCCTCAGAACATACGGGCGATACCAGACGATCACCCTGCCCGTTCAATAACAAAATCGGACGCTGAGGATTGCTGTTGCTCGGCTTATAAGTAGCTGCCGCGACAATTTGTCGTAAAGCATTTTTAGTGGAAATCGGTCGCGCTTTTTGTATCCGCACCCATTCATCGATGATCGCTTCATAACGATTTTTTCGATTACTAACCAAACGAACAATGCGGGATTCTCGCCGAAAAATATCGCGCGTCATCGCCAATTCGGCAAAATCGCGATAACTTTGCCGACGCAAGCGCATATAAAAGGGACTTAGATCGGCAAAGCTGGTATTCATCAAAACCTCGCCGGCAATGTCTTCAGGATGACGGCTCAACCATTCCCAGGCAACCATCGCTCCGAGCGAAAGCCCTAGAATTGAGACAGGCGTTTCCAGCAAGCCTTTCGCAAGCGCGTCATGTCGCACACTTTCCGCTATCGCTCGTATCGAGCATGGACTGACTTTTCGATGATAACAACCCGTGCCCGGCAAATCGATCAAGCTGATCCTGGATGCCGGAAATACGTCTTGCAATAGCGGCACGAAATCGCCCCAATGCGCGGACTCCCTAGCTAGACCTCTGAGCAAAATCCAATGTTTTCCGAGCGACTCATTCATACCAAAGCCTCAAAGCTTTGTTTATATTTAGCTGCCTTTGTTGTTGATCGAGCTTTGTCCACTGCTCCGGATACAATAGGCTCCGTTGAAGAAAGTCGAACAACATGAAATGCCGCCGTAAAATTCTTTGCTGTCGATGCGGTAAGATCGGATGAAATAAGCCGTGTTTTAGAAATAAATGCATCGGGTTTTTTCGCAACCAAAGCCATGACCCCATCTCCAACGTAAACGGAAGAAACAGCCGCTCGGAACCAAACTGTTCAACAAACTCATCGAATAAGTAATCCCACAAATCGCCATTAATCACGTATTCCTTGCAAGTCGGCTCAATTGTGTAAATATGATGCGGATAGCAACAATCATAGCGTTCCTTTAAGGACACGGTTTCTGCAATAAAAGTAAAAGGTGTTTTTTTTGACGCATACGGAAACCACAAGCGATCCCGAACACCGAACCCCGAGTGCAAATCAAGCGCAATCGATAAGGGCGAGTTAAAAAGGTGGTGCTCGACGACGCTACACAAAGCTTGCGCCTCCATCTCCATTGCCACTTTACTACCTCGATACCAAGGCAGTCGGGCCGAGATTCGATGCCCGCTATATAATCGGCGTTTGCCAGAGCCCTCGGCGGGTGAGTTGCGCATTAAATCGACGCCGTTGCCATTGCTTCGAGTACCGAGATAAACTCCGACCGGATTCACGATAGGCACGAATACCAATCGCATTCGCTCAAGACGATTTAAAAATTCTCTGTCCCAATCCAACAACTGTGCGACGGTTTGCAAGTAAGATAAAATCACTTCGGAACCGATCTTCTCGAGCCCATGCACACCGCCAAAAAAACCAAGCACCGGTGCATCCAATTCTGTCGATCCAACACTGATGCAATAGATAGGAAACTCAATATCGTAATATTGAATTTGCGTAACTACGTCGACCTGTGCCCTTGCGCCTAGCTGATCAATAATGCGTTCTAATTGGTCGAGTTCAGGGAATTTAACTCCGGTCATGACAGCCAACGGTATAGTTCTTTACTCAGCATCCCAACACACTAGCATGATAAAAAGACAATTGAGTTAAAACCCATTACTCCCTCTATACTCAATAATTAACTATACTTATCGTAGATGAAAATTCGGCCTCGGGGTGCCCGTCAAAGGACGCCGTGAATACGTCCATGTAGGCTCTATGCCAGCTCCATGCTGGCAAAGCCTTTACCGAGCACCCCGAGGCCTCCTCCGGCACTGCCGAAATTTGAAGT
>JAHJSQ010000043.1 GCA_018830325.1 Gammaproteobacteria bacterium | reverse complement strand
TCGGATTAATCGTTCGGCTTCTTCCAATTCGTTGTCGAAGATAGTAGTACGGTAAAAATCGGTACGGGTGCCGGCGTTCGAGGTCAAGAGCGGCTCTCCCGTTTCGCTAATGTTGATGCGGGTCAGTGTCGATAGTCCCGGTTGCAGCGGGTGCTCCTGTATTTCTTTCTGGTCAAGGCCGATGCGGACCGGCACGCGCTCGGCGATATGAATGAAATTGCCGGTGGCGTTGTTGGTCGGCAGTACCGCGAATACGCTGCCGGTTCCGGGGTTTAGGCCTTGCACGGTGCCATGGTATAGCCTTTCGCTGCCGTAAGCGTCGATCTTGATTTCCGCGGATTGGCCGGGGCGGATAGAAGCGATTTGGGTTTCGAGAAAATTGGCCTCTATCCAGACTTCGTCTAGCGGCACAATGGCCATCAACGGCGTACCGGACTTGATATGGTCGCCGACATGCGCGCGGCGATTGGAAACATAGCCCGATATCGGCGCGAAGATGTTGCTGCGCCGATAATCCAAATAGGCTTTTTTGACACGGCTCTTGGCTTTTTCGACGGACGGATGGTTTTCGATGTCGGTTTCGAGCAATTGAGCTTGGATACCCGATTTTTCCGCTTCGGCTTCGCCGATCGCAGCTTCCAATTCACGCAGTTGGTCGCGGGCGTTTTGCACTTGCTGTTCGGATACCGCGCCTTCGAAGAGGGCGCTTTCGTAGCGCTTGAGATCGTGACGAACCGTTGCCAATGAAGCTTGCCGGGCAATCACGCGATGATTGAGCGTGTCTATTCGGGCTTTCAGCGTGACGATGTTTCTGACCGTTTCGGCCAATTCGGCTTTCGCTTGTTGCAGGGCGACTTCGGCATGGTTGCCGTCGAGGCGAACCAATAGGTCGCCGGCTTGCACGGCCTGGGTGTCTTCGACCGCGACTTCGACGACGATGCCTTCGGTCAACGCTTTGATTGTGATCAAATGTCCCGCGACGAAGGCGTCGTCGGTAGCGACCCAATCCCGATTCATATACCACCAATAGGCGAAATAGCTCAAGCCGGCCAGCAATATTGCCAGTGTTATGCCTTTCAATCGGCGGTTACGTTGGCGGAGGATTTCTTTCGGGCGAATTTTTTTGGGTACGGCTGTCATCATAGTTTGTCGTTTTCGGTATAGCCGCCACCCAGGGCTTTAAAGAGTTGCACGGCGGTTTTGAAGCGTTCGTTTTTGAGCGTCGTCAAGTGGTAGTGTTGATCCAAAACCTGAATTCGAGCTTCCAGTAAATCGCTACGATTGTTGAGTCCGGCTCGATTGAGGGTTTGCGCGAGACTTTCATTGCTTTGCGCCGCCTCCAATGAACGTTGCTGCTCAGTGAGTCTGGCTTCGACCTCTTGCCAATGCGTCAAAGCATCGGCGACTTCTTGTACGGCATGCAGCAAACTGGCGTTATAGCGCTCCACCGCCGCATCGTAGGTGGCTTCTTGATATGTCAAATTAGCGCGCAAACGACCACCTTCGAAGATCGGAAACTCGATCGAGGGTCCGACGGCATAGGCCAAGCTTGCGCCTTGCAGCATTACGTCGGTCATGCTGACGCTATGCAAGCCGGTAAATGCGATTAGATTGACGTCCGGATAAAATGCGGTTTCGGCGACTTTGATTTCTTCGGCGGCTGCTTCGGCATGCAGCCTGGCAGCGGCGATATCGGGACGGTGTGCGAGCAGGCTCAACGGTAGGTCGGCCGGTAGATTCAATCGTTTCGGAAACAAGCTTGAGTCGGCCGCGATGCTTTGTCCCCAGTCGGGGCCACGACCGGCGAGCGCCGCGAGCAAATGGCGCTGTAGGTCGACCTTGGCGCGAAAAGCGGCTTCGATTTCTCGGGCTGCGTTCAATTCGATACGTGTAGTCAATGGAGCGGAGCGTTCGACCAAGCCGAGATCGAGCCGAGTCTGTTCGAGTTTTAACAATGCTTCTTTGTGCCGCACGATTTGTTGTATCAGTTTGAGTTTTTCGGTACTTTCGCTCAAGTCGAAATAGCCTTGCGCGACGGTGGCCGATAACAATAATTTGGCGTCGGCCAGTTCGTTTTCGACCGCAACGGCACGGCCGACAGCGGCTTGCAAAGCGGCTTTGTCGCGTCCCCAAAAGTCCAGGTGATAACGCAAGATTAATGGGTTGATCAGCATGTGCCGGAAATTTTCTCCGGCGAATTTGACTTGCACGCTGTTCGCGGAAAATCGTTGGGCATTGAAGGTGATGTTGGCATGGACGGTCGGATACAGTTCGGCTGCTTGCGCATCGACCATCGACTGAGCCTGGCTTAGTCGTGCCGCGGTGGCTTTCAGGTCCGGGTTGCTTTCGAGCGAGGCTTCGATCAGGGTTTGTAATTGCGGATTGTTGAAAATGTCCCACCAAGCCGGGTCCGGCCATCGATCGGTCGCCGGCAGTTTTTGCTGCGCCTCGCTAATCGTTTGGCCGATCTCAGGCAACGCATTCATTACAGCGCGTTGCGTGCTTTCGGGAAACCACGCGCAACCGGCTATCAATAGCGTACCGCCGAGCAGGCATACGCTAACGGTGTGCTGTTTGGCCAGATTACCTGTCATGGCCCCTCCGATAAGGCTTGTTGAGCCTTGCGCCTTAGCGCGCGGGCGATCGTCCATTTAGCCGGTTGCCGGGTCGGATAAGCGAACCAAACCAATATCGATAAGCCGACGAATAGACAGCCCGCCAACCAGTAAGCGTCGTTCATTGCGTTCAGCACCGATTCGCGTTCCACGATTTTGGCCAGTTTAATGAAGGCCTGCCGCTCCGATAGCCCGACTTCAAGCAAAGGTTCGATGGCTTGATCGTAACGAGGGGCGAGTGGCGTTAGCACTTCTGCTATCCGGGTCATATGAAACGGTTTGCGTTGATAGATGATGATGGTTTGCAGCGTGATTCCGAATGCACCTCCGGCAATCCGCATTAGCCCGGCCAATTCGACGGCTCGCCATTGCCTTTCCGGCGGCAGGCCGTGCAGCATCAGCGCGGTCAACGGCACGAAAAAACTGCCCAGACAAATGCCTTCCAATAGCTTGGGCCAGAACAGATCGGCATAGGCGTCGCTTACATCGAAGCGGCTAAGCCAGAAATAGGTCGCCGCGAAGCCGAGTAAATTAAAAGAGGCCAATAGGCGGGCATCGAAGCGTTTGATGATCTCATGGAAGATCCCTCCCATCGGTTTCGCGAAAATTGCCATCGGCAGAAACACTAGTCCGGCCAGCCATGACGAGTAGCCTAGGGTGATTTGCAATTGCACGATCAGCATCGATAGCAGGCCTTGAAAGCACAGAAATCCCAGAAACAGCGATAAGGCGCCGATTGTGAAGTTGCGATGCGCGAACAGTCCGATATCCAAAAACGGATAACGTGCGCCGAGTTCCCAAACGATCCAATAGGCGAGACTGATAGCCATGACGATGATCAAGGCATCCATCAACGGCGAATTCGTCCAATCCCAGTCGTTGCCAATATTTAGAATCGTTTGCAAGCAACCCAGAATTACGGCTATTAAAATAAAACCGGTGAAGTCGAAGCGCCGCCATATTCGCTTGTAGCCGCGCCCATAGAGTAGTGCGCCGACGATTCCGGCAATCGTGAGTGCTACCGGAACGTTGATCCAAAACAACCAGCGCCAACCCAGGGTGTCGGCGATCCAGCCTCCGAAGGGGGGCGCGAAAGTGAAGGGCGTCAAGGTAAATAGGCTCCAGACCCCGATGCCTACCGATTTGCGTTTATCCGGGAACTCTTTGATCAACAGCGATTGTCCGAGCGGTAATGTCAGACCGCCGGCAAAGCCCATGACGATACGTCCGGCCAAATAAACATAGAAAGATGAGCTGAAGGCGCAAATCCACGAGGCCAGCGCAAAGATCGTAAAGGCAGCGACAAAGGGGCGGTATTCGCCGATGCGCCGCGACAACCAGCCGCCGACCGGAAAGGCTAGCGCTAAACCGATCATATAATCGGTTTGCGTCCAAGTGGCATAGCTCAACGGAATGCCGAGGCCGCCGGCGACGCGGGGCAGCATCGCGATGTAGGCGCCGGCATTGAATAGGACCAAGGCATGACTCAAGCCTAGGCAGCCATTGAACAAAATAAAGCGCCAACCTTTCAGGCGTTTCGCATAAATGATGCTCATTGCCGCTTAGGATTTCGTAATAAATAACGTCCTGGAACTATGAGCCTTGTTGATGGTTCGGTCACTCGCTTGGCAGGACGCCGTGAATACGTCCGTGTAGGCTTGACACGGCGGAATCTGATTGCCATGGATGGCATGAATGCAGATTTTGCATTACGCCATGGATGGCGTGTATTAGGGCAATGCAGGAGCAATTGCCGAGGAGCAAAAATCTGCCCTGCCGCCGACACCTGCCAATCGAGCAACCG
>JAHJSQ010000042.1 GCA_018830325.1 Gammaproteobacteria bacterium | reverse complement strand
GCGCTGACGATTTTGCCGAGGGTTTTCGGAAGGGCTATCCCTAGCCCTCCGAAAACGAGCGGCATCCCTGCCGCTCCCCTAACGGGCTATTCTCGGCAAAATCGCCAGTGCTCGGCGCGGCCTAACGGGGCCCAGGGAGGGATACCATAAGTTAAGCCGAATTGACTAAGCGTTCTAAGCAACAGGATAACATATTGATATGTTGATTATTTTAATGCGTTTGCCCTGAAGACACATAACGAAAGGGAATAAGTTAGGCAACCGACACCGCGATTTTTGTTCGTATTCATTAGTTAGTATTGAAGGCGGACAACTGTATTGCCCGCCTTGCCATGCATACATCAACCGCCGAACGCCCGTTTAACGAATTCCGGCTGCGCCAATGCAGCGCGGTGGATGTCGACGTTGTAATATTCGGTCGCAAACGGTTTATTCGCCGAATCCTCCTGCCTGAAACCTCCCAATGCCTTCTTGCCGGCGATTGTCGCGCTCCACCAACCGGACGGGTAAATGCATTGCGGGAAAAACAGCGTTTGCAGATGATCGAAGCCGGCCGCGCTCATTGCATTGCGCATGGCTTGCATCAGATTTAAATGATAAAGAGCAGACTCGGATTGTTGTATGACCATGCCGTTTTCGGACAGGCAATTCAAACAATCGCGGTAAAACGCTTCGCCGAATAAGCCTTCGGCCGGTCCTACCGGATCGGTGCTATCGACGATGATGATGTCGACCGAACCGGGCGCGGCGTCTTTGACCCATTTGATGCCGTCAATAAACTTCAGCTCGGCTCGGGGATCGTCGTTCGACTCGCATAATTCCGGGAAATAAATTTCGGCCAGCCGCGTCACGCGCTCGTCGATGTCGATCTGCACGACTTCTTCTACCCCCGGATGCTTCAAAACTTCCCTCAGAGTTCCACAGTCGCCGCCGCCGATAATCCATACCCGTTTCGGATCGGGATGCGTGAACAACACGGGATGGCTCATCATTTCGTGATAGAAGAAGTTGTCGCGGGTCGAAACCATCGTGCAGCCGTCGATCACCATCAGATTTCCGAAATCCTCTGTTTCATAGATTTCGAGAAATTGAAAATCGGATTGTTCTTCGTGCAACTTGCGTTTGATTTTTAACGAAAACGCCGATCCTGCGCCGGGAGCTTGTTCGGTAAACCATTCAGTTGGGTTCATTATTGGGTAATCCTGTTGGAAACGTTTAAAATGGCACCATTATATTAGAAATTTGCTCATGACTCAGTAGCTAGAAAAAATAGACGTTCGAATAACGCCGATTTAGGATTTCGTGAAAAATAATTTCCTTATGCTATGAGTCTTGTAGCGGGTTCGGTAACTCGCTTGACAGGACGCCGTGAACCCAGCACCTAAATTATCCAAGATAGTTAACCATAGCCAATGGACTATGGAATTCATCCAGCACCTAAATTAGCCATAATACAAAACATTGCTAATGGGCTATGGAATTTAGGTGCTGGATTTAGGTGCTGGGTGAATACGTCCGTGTAGGCTTGACGGCGGCGACTGATTGCCATGGATGGCATGAATGCAGATTTTGCATTACGCTATGGATGGCGTGTATTAGGGCAATGCAGGAGCAATTGCCGAGGAGCAAAAATCTGCCCTGCCGCCGACACCTTCCAATCGAGTTACCGAACCTGCTTACCCTGCATTAAAATAGGGAAGTTATTTATAACCGAATCCTTAGTGCATGAAAACCGATAACTAAGGCCTGCCGCCCAGTTTTTTTCTATGACATCAACGCGGATTCGCTTCAATAACTTTGCAAAGCCTAAGCCTTTACGAGTACACGGCATTAGAAAATCGGTGTAAATCCGTATTATTCGTACCCATTTCCAACTCTGAATCAATACTTAAAATCGAGGAAGCCCTGTGCAAGCCAAGCCTGAACAACCCTGGACCATTGAACAATCGGCACATACTTACGGCATCGCCAATTGGGGCGAAGGCTTTTTTTCGATCAACAAAGCCGGACGAGTGACCGTTAAACCCTGCCCCGATCAAAATGTCGAGCTGGATTTATACGAAATCGCACAAACCTTAAACGAAAAAAACCTATCTTTACCGGTATTAGTACGTTTTACCGACATTCTAAAAAACCGGGTCAAGCAATTGCATTCCGCATTCGACAAGGCACGCGAGACTCACCGATATAACGGTAATTACACGCCGGTGTATCCTATTAAGGTCAATCAACAACGAAAAGTCATCGAAGGCATTTTATCCGGTGGCAATGTAGGCCTTGAAGCCGGCAGCAAACCGGAATTGTTGGCAATCCTGGCCTTGTCGCCCGGACTGATTGTCTGCAACGGCTATAAAGACCGCGCTTATATTCGCCTCGCCTTGATCGGCTTACGCATGGGATTGAAGGTTTATATCGTCATAGAAAAACCATCCGAGCTGGAAATGATTCTGCAGGAATCGCAAAAACTGGGCATCAAGCCGCTGCTCGGAGTCAGAGTCCGGCTTTCGAGCATCAGCGCCGGAAAATGGCAAAACAGCGGCGGCGAAAAATCCAAATTCGGCTTTCACGCCGGAGAAGTCCTGCAATTAGTCGAGCGTCTCGACAAGGAAGGCCTGCTGGACACGCTGAAACTGATGCATTTCCACATGGGATCGCAAATCGCAAATATTCACGATATCAAAACCGCGCTCAAGGAGGCCGGACAGTTTTATGCCGCATTCCACCACTTAGGCGCGTTAATCGATACTGTCGATGCCGGCGGCGGACTCGGCGTCGATTATGACGGCAGCCGTTCGCGCCGCGACTGCTCGATCAATTACAGCGTCGACGAATATGCGCAAAACATCGTACGCAGCTTCGCCGAAACCTGCGCCGAAAACGGTTTAACGCAACCGCACATCATCACCGAATCCGGCAGAGCATTGACCGCGCATCATGCCGTGCTAATCAGCAATGTCACCGATATCGAATCGATCGATACCGAACTCGACGTACACGACACGCCGATTTCTTCGCACAACATCGCCGAACATTATCACGACGCCCAATTCAATCTAAGCGAAGCGCGAAGCGCCTTCGTGCAAGGTAAACTCGGGCTGATCGAACTCTCCGATGCCGAGCGCGATTACGTCCGGCTATTCCGTCAAATCAAAACGCACCTGAACCCGAACAACCACAGCGAGGCGTTGATTTTGCAAGAACTTAATGAAAAGCTCGCCGACAAGGTCTTTTGCAATTTCTCTTTATTTCAATCGTTGCCTGACATTTGGGGTATCGACCAAATATTCCCGATCATGCCGATTCACCGTCTCGGCGAGCAACCCTCCCGCCGCGCGGTACTGCAAGACTTAACCTGTGATTCGGATGGCCGTATCGATCGCTACGTCGACGGGCCGAATATCGAAAATACGATGCCGCTTCACAAAATCGACTTGAACGAACCCTATCTTATCGGTTTTTTCATGGTCGGAGCCTATCAGGAAATTCTCGGCGATATGCATAATCTATTCGGCGACACGCATTCGATCAATATCGAACTCGATGCTAACGGTTATCATTTTTCCGATTTACAAGAAGGCGAGCATGTCTCCGATTTATTGGATTATGTCCATATCAATCCCGAAGAATTGAAGGAAGCCTATCATGCAAAGCTAACGCAAAGCGGTATCGGCGAACTAGAGCGGTACGAATATGAAAAAGAACTCGAGGCGGGGCTTCGAGCTTATACTTATTTGGAAAAATAACGGCTCGACTGAATAACGAGGTATTTATGATAAAAGATGACATCATCGAGGAACTGGAACAAATCCCTGAAGCCAAGTTGGTCGAATTATACGATTTAATTCATTACTTTAGGCTCGGCTTGCTGACCGAACAGGACTCGAAAATAGACCAAACCCTTTGCTTACAAACGAGGCGACATGACCGGTTTCAATGAAATTGACGATGTCGATGCACATATTGCCGCTTTAAGATAAAAACTGAGCTCGACACATGCATGTTTGAAAATCAAATAATAAAACGGATAGATCATGACTAGTATAGGACTCATCGGACTAGGCGCAATGGGCGCCGGCATGGCGAGAAATCTCGCGAAGGCAGGTTTTTTAGCCGGCGTCTATAACCGCACTGCTAGCAAGGCGCAAGCGTTGTCCGACGAACTCGGTGTCGTCGCATTCGACACCCCGCCCGAACTCGCCGCCGCGTGCGAGCTCATTTTGATTTGCATCTCGCGCGACGAAGACGTACTCGAAATGGTTACCGCCGTCGCTCAGACGGTTAAACCGGGTGCGGTCGTCGTGGATATGTCAACGGTCAACAGTGCAACCGCACAACAAGCTGCCGAGATACTCGCCGAAAAACAAGCGCAATTTCTCGATGCGCCAGTCTCGGGCGGCGTCGAAGGCGCGAAAAAAGGCACATTGGCAATGATGGTCGGCGGGAGTAACGAAGCTTTGGACAAAATCCGGCCTATTCTTGCCTCGATCGCCGCGCGCATTCTGCACATGGGACCGGTCGGCAGCGGCCAAGCCACCAAAGCGGTCAATCAAATCATGGCCGCCGGCATCAACCAAGCCGTGACCGAAGCACTCGCCTTCGGCGAAGCGCAAGGCCTGCCGATGGATAAAGTCATCGAAGTCGTCTCGGGTGGCGCTGCGGGCAATTGGTTTCTCGAACATAGAGGGCCGACAATGATGCAGGGTACGTTCGCACCGGGCTTCAAATTGGCATTACATCACAAAGATTTGGAAATCTGCCGCGCGATGACCGAAAACGCTGAGACGCCTATTCCTTTGGCCGAAATGACATTGCTCAATTACAAACAGTTAATGGATCAAGGCTTTGGTGACGAGGACATTTCGGCATTGTACCGCTTGAAAAAGCCTCGCAAATTCAGCTAAGGCCCGATCAACTCATCGTATCCAACCGAAGCTCAACAATTCATCCGCAAACTATTGCTGCCGATTGACCAAAAACAACTGCCTTCGGCAAACCTTTACCTCGAAAAATACAACGCTATTCCTTACCAAACCATGAATTTATTTATTTGCCACGACCGTTAAAAACTTCTTTTCTTTACAGGCAATTTCAGCTAGCTTTGATGGTAACGGCGATCATAATTTTTACAACCGGCCGGCTTGCAAACGATTGCCGGTTAGATAACCAGCCGATAACAATCTATCAATCAGGTTATGAAGGTTTATACGGAATACCCTAATTTTTTGAGGAATTTAACATGACGACAATAGCAGACCCCGTCATCGACAGATGGTACAAAGATGTCGAAAATAATTTAACGTTCAAAATCATTGCGATCGATGAAAGCGACGATTCAATCGAAGTACAATATTTAAACGGAGAGATTGGCGAATACGACAACGACAGTTGGTATAATTCGACCTTCGACTATATTGAGGAACCCGAGGATTGGAGTGCGCCTTTCGAACTGGACGACGAAGATCTCGGTTACAGCGACACGGACGAACACCGTCGCAATATGGACAATTTAAACTTTGACGATTACATCGATTAACGGAAACACTTCGCATGAAAATGAGTGCACCGGAATTCCTGGATTGGGAGTCCAAAAGCATTACACTAATGGCCATGTCTGGCGCGGGTAAAACCACACTGGCCAATAAGCTTCCTAGACAAAAATGGTTTCATTATTCCGGCGACTATCGGATCGGCACCAAGTATCTGGATGAACCCATCCTGGACAACATCAAGCGTCGAGCGATGGATGTACCATTTTTGCGAGAGTTACTGCTATCCGACTCCATCTATATATGCAACAACGTTACCGTCGACAACCTAACTCCGGTATCGAGTTTTCTCGGTAAAATCGGCAACCCCGAGCTAGGCGGATTGTCTTTAACGGAATTCAAACGCCGCCAACAATTGCATCATGAAGCCGAAATCGCAGCAATGCTCGATGTTCCCGATTTCATAAAAAAATCCGAAGACATCTACGGCTACAAACATTTCATTAATGATGCCGGCGGCAGTTTATGCGAGCTGGGCAACAGGGCAGTACTGGAAACACTCGCCAAGCATACGCTAATTCTCTATATCAAGATTCCGCCGGATCTCGAAAAAACGATTATCGAGCGCGCTAAAACCGATCCTAAGCCGCTTTATTATCGTGAAGCCTTTTTGGATGAAAAACTGGCCGAATTCATGGTCAAACACCACTATTCGGACCCCGAAATGATTCCGCCTGACGAATTCGTCACATGGGTCTTCCCGGAATTATTCAAATCGCGCTTACCTCGTTATGAAGCGATTGCCCGGCAGTACGGCTATACTATCGACGCCAACGATGCCGCACAGGTCAACAACGAAGACGATTTCATTCGGCTGATCGCAGACGCGATCGCCGAACAATAGGCTTAAACAAGGTTAGGATTAATGCCCTTAGTCGCACACACCGATTTACCGACATTCCAGCGTCTGCGTGAAGAAGGCGAAGAAATTCTGAACCCGGAGCGGGCGCGCCACCAAGATATTCGAGAAATGCATATCGGCTTGCTGAATATGATGCCGGATGCCGCGCTTGAAGCCACCGAGCGTCAATTTTTCCGGTTGGTCGGCGCGTGTAACCAAATCACGCAGTTTCATGTCCACCCGTTTACCGTCGACGGATTGCCCCGAAGCTTGGAAGCAAAAGCACACATAGAACGTTATTACGAATCGTTCGAAACCATCAAGCGCGACGGACTGGACGCCTTGATCATCAGCGGCGCCAATGTCACGCAACCGAAACTAGAGCAGGAAGATTTTTGGCAACCGCTGACCGAAGTGTTCTTGTGGGCCAAACAAAACGTTCCGTCTATTTTATGTTCGTGCCTGGCAACGCACGCCGTCATACAGTTTTGCTACGGCATCGAAAGAACCCGTTTACCGGCTAAACGCTGGGGCGTGTTCCCGCACAAAGTACTGGATCGCAAACATCCCTTGGTCTCGGAAATCAATACCCGTTTCGATGTCCCGCATTCGCGTTTTAACGAAATCTTTCGCGAAGACATAGAACAAAAAGGCTTAAAAGTATTAGTTGCGAGCAAGGGGGCAGGCGTACATCTGGCGGTTAGTCCGGACGGTTTCCGAATCGTATTCTTTCAAGGCCACCCGGAGTACGACGACATCAGCCTGCTGAAAGAATACAAGCGCGAGGTGACTCGTTATTATAACGGCGACATAGAAGACTATCCGCCTTTTCCGGAGCATTATTTCAGCCCCAAAGTCCAGCGCATTTTCACAGACTACCGCGATCATGTTATAGCGTCGCGACGAGGCAATAAACCGATCGAACCTTTTCCGGAAGCCGCCGTTCTCGATTACATCGACAATACTTGGCGAGATACGGCTCGAGCGGTCTTTAACAACTGGCTCGGAAAAATTTATCAGATCACCGACCAAGACCGACGTATTCCGTTTATGCCGGGCATCGACCCCAACAATCCTTTAGGTTTATGAGCACACACTCGAGCTATTTACAACATGCGATCGACCTCGCTGCCGAAAACGTCGAATCTGGACAAGGCGGCCCTTACGGCGCACTGATCGTTAAAGAAAATAAAATCATTGCCGCCAGCGGCAACCAAGTCACCAGCCGGCTCGACCCGACCGCTCATGCCGAAGTCATGGCCATTCGCATGGCCTGCCAAGCTCTGAACGACTTTCAATTGACCGGCTGTACCTTGTACAGCAGTTGCGAACCGTGCCCGATGTGCCTAGGAGCGATTTATTGGGCCCGTCTCGATAATGTTTATTACGCCTGCAGCAGAGAAGACGCGGCCGCTGCCGGATTCGACGACAGCTTCATTTATGATGAAATTCCGCTACCGCCGAATGAAAGACGCATCGTCATGTTAAACCTCAAACAAGACAACGATCTCAAGCCTTTTGAGCTATGGAATGCTAAACCCGATAAGATCCTTTATTAGCCAACGCAACGGCCAGCGGATTATTCGCCCACTTTCTCGACTATAGCCTCGACTTTCTCTTCTTCAACTTTGTCGACAACCTGTTCTGGAGCAGTCTTGCCAACATTTTCATCGGCTTCGGGCTCGGAGGCCAAAATTTGAGGACTATCGGCAATCTTAATCAACCACCCATCCATGCCTTTACAGCCAAGAACGGCATCGGCTCTTACGTTGATTCGAGCAAATTTTCCGTTTAATGAAGCCGGTAATTTTGCGCTGACTCTAAAAAAACTGTTTTTATTTTCGACCTCCACCTCCAGAGGAATACCTTTTGCCGTTACACTAACAGATTCCGGCGCTATCCAATTGGAAATCGTAAACATCAGTTCGGATTCGGGCGCGACCTCGGCTTTGTTTTCCGCGCTATAAACCGGCAGATTAAAATCCCTGAATTTTGGTGTTTTGCATGCGGGCTTATCCATATCTTCGGAATAAGCAAAAGCCCCATTTGTCAATGATGCGGCAATCGAAAAGACAGTCAGTTTCAATAATTTCTTTATCATCATAACCTTCTCACATTTATAGTTATTTTAATTGGCGTATGCAAAAGCCTTATCCTTGCTTAACCTTAACCCAGCCTTAACATTTGCCTATTATAAACTACTGAAAATTAAGACAATTAAAATATTATGCCGCTACAAAGCTATTATTAGCACGTTTTTTTATTCTTATGCTTCAATAACTTAGACGTAGGCACTACATTTGTAAAGGCTGGGTTAAATAGTTTTTAAATTGAATACAACACTCAAGAATATATCACGACTTTACCGCATGGGAAGCAGTCTAAAACTCAATTCGTCGGAACTTAATTCATCAGAGCCCAATCCGACTGATCCCATTGGCTCTAAGACGCCACCGGAACCGAGCGAATGCCGAAACACGCTGAAATCACCTTCATAATTGATTCTATAGCGATTAAAGCCGTCTTTCACACTGAGCCAAGCCACCGATTTGACCATCGGCAGCGATTCAATATGACGCGTAACTCGAGAAATATCGTTCATACCGGCAATCCCGGCGATATTAAGCATCATCATGCCTTGTTCAAGTATATCCGGTTTAACGCCATAATAATGAGACAAGCGCATATAAATGCCCCGCATACCGCTCAACAACGCTTCATGCAATGTGCCGCAAGACTTTGACCACTGCTGCACGCCTCCGTCGAAATAAAAAGCCCAATCCGCCTGCCAACAATCGGCTTGCCGGGCCACTCTGCCCGCCAGTATCGACACCACATCGTAGCGCCCGGAAATATCCAATAGCTGTTCAGGATAAGCGCTCAAAACATCATGCACGGCAATTTGGGCGCGTTCTTCAAGATCAAGCAAAGGAAAAATCAGCGGCAATCCCTGCTGTTTCGCGGCACGGCTGATAGCATGCTCCAAAGACGGCATCAATTCAGGTTTGAAAAAACGCCGCTTGCCGTGTTCGTCGACGACTAACCAAAGCAATGTTTCCGGCCTAATCTCGCTCCAAATCCCCAATCGTCCGGTACTGAGCAAATTCAGTAGCCGCGTCTCGTCAAACAAAACCCGCATGGCTCGAGCCTGACCGGAGGCATCACTCGATTTCTCAACCAACGAATATTGGTGCTGCTTGACGTAAAAGCGCGCCTGGGCTAAAGCTGTCTTAGCAACAGGGTCATCGAGAACACCGCTGCCAGATAATACCCGTTGCAAAACAATGGTCATCGCTTCCTTGATCGCGGCCTCAATATCTTCCGGTCGCTGGCTTTTTGCAATGACCTCCGTTTCGAACAAGCCTTTGACTTCGGCGGCCCAGTTTAACGAACCGCACAAATAAACGATAACCACAAGAACCCTAAATAGTGACTTCATATCCCTCACACAAATCCGACGATGTCTTGTACAATATCGGTCAATAAAATTTTTACTTTAAGAGAACATCACATTGAGCGCACAAAATCAAGACGGCTTGAATTATAAGAGTGCCGGCGTGGATATCGAAGCCGGCAATGCACTGGTCGAACGGATCAAACCGATCGCGGCCAAAACCCGTATACCCGGCGTATTAGCGGGACTCGGCGGTTTCGGATCGATGTTCGAACTCCCTATCGACCGCTACCGCCAACCGATACTGGTTTCCGGGACCGACGGAGTAGGCACTAAGCTCAAACTGGCGATCGATCTCGGCATCCATAACACGGTCGGGATCGACTTAGTCGCAATGTGCGTCAACGATATCATTGTTCAAGGCGCGCAACCTTTATTCTTTCTCGATTATTTCGCCACCGGCAAACTCGATGTCGACACGGCAGCAGCAGTCCTCGAAGGTATAGGTAAAGGCTGCGAATTGGCAGGAGCCGCGCTGGTTGGCGGCGAAACCGCCGAAATGCCCGGTATGTACGCGGACGGCGAATACGATTTAGCAGGATTTTGCGTCGGCATCGTCGAAAAAAGCAACATCATCGACGGCAGCAAGGTCAAAGCCGGAAACAAGTTGATCGGCATCGCATCAAGCGGACCGCATTCGAACGGCTATTCGCTAGTCCGTAAAATTCTGCAGCACGGCAATATGCCGCTATCGGAGCCTTTCCTCGACAAAACGCTCGGCGAAGCCCTGTTGGAACCGACTCGCATCTACGTCAAACCGCTGTTGAAATTACTGGAATCCGTCCCGGTTCATGCGCTGGCTCACATCACCGGCGGCGGCATCACCGAAAATCTGCCGCGCGTACTACCGGAAGACACAGCCGCACACATCAAATTAGGATCGTGGAAACGCCCGGAAGTTTTCGATTGGCTACAGCAACAAGGCAAGGTTTCGGATGCCGACATGCTGACCACTTTCAATTGCGGCATCGGCATGGTCGTTTGCGTCGCCGAAGAAGACGAGGCAGCAACGCTGCGAATTTTGACGGAAGCCGGCGAAACAGCGTTTTCGATAGGAACGTGTGAATCATCGGAAGGCAAACCGAAGGTTGAATACTCTTAAACCTGAATTCAGCAGTTTTACCATGAAGCACATGAAGTTCATAAAGGATTTCAAGAAATTTTCTAAATCTTCTCGCTAACCTTTTTGGTGAGCGAAAGCTCGATTCATACGCGTAATAAGTTATTGAATTAACTTCCTACTATTCATGATCTTCCTGGTGAAATGCTTTTTCTAGGTTAAACGAAAGCGGCAATGGACTCTCGAACCGAGATTAGCGCTCGGCATCCAAAGAGATATCAATATCTCTTTCTAAAGCTCCAGCTCTCATCGTTATACATAATATAGTGGGGTACGAGGCTCATCTCCTGACTGAACATCAGTATCCTCCGCTAAACACCTGATCCAACGGACTGGTTACGCCTTTGCCGCCCTTATTGAGCACATGAGTGTAAATCATGGTGGTACTGACGTCCGCATGCCCCAATAACTCCTGCACGGTGCGGATATCATAACCGCTTTCCAGCAGGTGCGTGGCGAACGAGTGCCGAAAAGTATGCGGCGTGGCCGCCTTGCTCAATCCGGCAGCGCGAACGGCTTGTTTCACGGCGCGCTGTATACTCTGCTCCTGTATGTGATGGCGACGCACCACTCCACTCCGCGGATCGGTGGATAACTTAGCCGCCGGAAACACATATTGCCAAATCCAATCTCGGGCCGCATTGGGGTATTTTCGTTCCAGCGCAAAAGGCAGATAAACCGCCCCGAAACCTTGGGCCAAATCCTCTTTATGCAGGCCTTGCGTCTTATCGAGATGTGCCTGCAATACGGGCGCCAATAAACCCGGCAACATCGTCACCCTATCCTTTGCCCCTTTACCATCGCGAATCAAAATCTCGCGGCGCGTAAAATCCACATCCTGTACCCTAAGCCGCAAACACTCCATAATCCGCATGCCGGTACCGTAGAGCAGGCTGGCGATCAGACGATTCGTGCCGCTCAACCGCGACAATATCGCTTGAATCTCATCGCGATTCAATACCACAGGCAAACGCTTCGGTGCCTTGGCTTGCTCTACGTTATCCAGCCAGGGCAACTCAATGGCAAGCACCTCCCGGTACAAAAACAACAGAGCGGCTTTCGCCTGATTCTGAGTAGAAGCCGCCACTTTGCCGTTGACCGCCAAATGCGTCAAAAACTGCTCAACCTCGCTAGCGCCCAAGTCACGCGGAGGCGCTTGCCAAAATGCAAAATATAGCGTTTAATCCAGTCCGTATAGGCCTGTTCGGTACGAATGCTATAATGCTTCAAGCGAATCTTAGCCCGTACTTGATCCAATAATTTCGGTGAATTTTCCGAATTCGACACTGACGTATTTTGCATTTTTATTAGGAAAGGTTGTTTTTTACAACTCACTGAAAGTTTTATGATTTTAATTTTCAAAACCGAATTAGGCAACTGTTTGACGCAATATTTTGCGTCATTTAGGATGTCCAATTATAGTTAGGTGAGTAAATGGCAAAAGACACACCGTCAATGGCAAAAAACAAGATCAAAAGGAGTCTTGTCGCTATTTATGATCCGCACCCAAGTAAAACGGATGAGAATCAACTCTGGGAATATTTTGAATCCTCATGCGCTTACTGCGGAATATTTATAGAAAGGAAGTCACGTACCGGACACCTAGATCATCTCATTCCAACCTCGGAAGGTGGAAGTAATGATATCCACAATCATGCTCTTTCCTGCGCACGTTGCAATGGAGATGAAAAACGAGAACAAAATTGGGTAGGTTTTCTGAGGTCAAAGGCTCTAGATGAAGTGGAATTTTCTAGAAGAAAAACAAAAATTGATAACTGGCTTGAAAAATCTCGAAGAAAGAATTCAGATATAGAATTTGAAAAACAGGCTGAAGAAATAATCAGCAAAGCAATCGCAGAGTATGAATGCTCTGTAACGGCAATGAGAAAGTTGAGAGACAAAATCACCTAACAAGGCAAATCCAGCCGACGCGCCAAAGGCGCGCGCGGCTGATTTGCGGCGTTATGCATAAAAAATCGAGGTTCTAGCAAAGTGAAATATGCCGAGGTTTTATTAAGCCAGGGGAATATTAACCAAGGTCACTTTTATCTACCCAAAGGAACGGATTTATTTCCAGCCGATGCTTTAGGCGGGAAAAATAAGAGTGAAATGGCAAAATCTTTAGAAGTAATATTTGTCGGTACAGGTGAAGTGGTTCTCACGGATATTGACAGTGAAAAATCACTTTTCAGATCAGCCAGGGGAGAATCAAGGCGGTTTATTGAAAAACACAAGCTTACAGCTGGTGATAAAATTTACATAACAAAAACAGGAGAACGCCGATTTTCGGTATCAAATAAAATAATTACCGAGCCAACATTAAATTCCGTTTTGGATGAGTTTAATTTGGAGGTTATAAAAGCTCTAAAAGAGTCACCTGAAAACAGAAAACGACAAATAGAAAATGCGCCAAAGAAACCAGATAAGAAAACAGTCGAAACAACAATTTACATTCGTAACCCTTATGTCGTTGCTGAGGTCCTAGAGCGGGCTAAGGGCGCTTGCGAAAGATGCAAATCAACTGCGCCATTCAAGAGAAAAAGCGATGGCTCACCATACCTTGAGGTACATCACACAGTGCCACTCTCAGAAGACGGGGATGACACAGTGGAAAATGCAGTCGCTTTATGCCCCAATTGCCATCGGGAGTTACATTTTGGTGTCAATGCATAACAAGGCGCTCGTTCGGATGCAAACTACGCTGCGCTCCGTTTGCACCGCACAGCTTGGTCGTTAGATTTTAATTAAGGAAAAAAGGATGCACTTAATCTCTAGAAAATTACAATTGAGCATTAGGAGGAATTTAGATGCTCTTGTAAACAAATCGTATACTGAAGTCGAAATTAAAGAGTTACTTGTCGATTTACGTGAAATTTCAAAACATATAAAGCCTAAATTAGAAGCTGGCCTACCTGAAAAATTCAAACAAGCATTTACAGAACTAATAGATGTTTGTGATTGTATCGCCCATTCCAATAAAGACAGAGGTGTAATTGAAAAAATTATACGCACACAAATGGAGAAAGTAGATTTTTCCCTAGAAAATGAGCCAAATAAAAAAGCTGAAGATGTTTTCTCAGTCAAGGAAACATTAAATATTAACGGCATAGTTACCGCCATGCTGGCCTCAATTATTGTTTATCTCAATGACTATGAAAACAAATTTAACAAAGACAGTCTAACCCCTGTCTTCGAAGATTCATCTGACATAGGTCTATGCATTATTAGCCTTTTGCAAGACACATTTATAACTTTAAAAAAAGAACATGGTTACGCTATCCTACACATACTAGATTATGAAGGTAATTTTAGGCTTTATTATAGGGTGGTAGGTTCTACAATAGAAAAGAAAGCACAAGAAAGAACAGGTGGTACTGGCCGTATTTTACTTGGTTTCCCACTGATAGAAACATACGCTGAAAATAAAGATAAAATAAAGCTGAACCCCGAAGCTAAAACCCCTGATATTATAGAAACATATAGAGACTCAAATGCAGAGCTTAAAGCAAGAGTCATAAGTGAAATATAACAATCTAACAAGGCGTTCAAGCGGGACGCAAAACAGCATGCGCCCCTTAACTAGGCGTTAGCTTAAGCGTGGTTTGTACGACTTAGGGATAATTTTTTCAGTTTATAGGTGCGTCGTTAATGAGCAAAAGGTACACTCAGAAGGAAAAAGAGTATATAGCTGAAATGGCTATTGAGATCGTAGTTAAGCTAAAGGGCGACTACCCGTCTTTCAAAAACTATGTTTAGGCTGCGCAACATCTATTGAACGGCGGTACACCAAATAATCGAGTAGACGAGTTAGTCTTGGAAAAACTTAAATCGTCGGGCCGTTTATAAGTTTCGCTTTTGATTTTTACCGAATATGGATACCGCATCTGTCATGAACACTATCTCTATTACCGATATTCTTAAACTTCCGGTGCAGGAGCGCATTCAACTTGTTGAGCTTATTTGGGACAGCGTCGCCGCAGTACCTGAAGCCGTGGAAGTTTCACCAGAGCTTAAGGCTGAACTGGAATCACGCCTGATTGAGTTTGAGAGGAGTCCGGATTCAGGTTATTCCTGGGATCAAGTTAAATCACGCCTAAAAGATGGTTCATGGCGTACCGCTTGACGTTTTCTGCTCGCGCATTACGTGAAACCGGCGAAGCCCAAGAATGGTACGAATCACAGAGTCCAGGCCTTGGTGAAGAATTTATCGCCGCTATGGAACTGCAGCTAAAACGGCTGGAACAAGCGCCATTGCTATTTGCCGAGGTAATTCCAGGTGTTCGCCGCGCACTTCTACCACGTTTTCCATTCGGCTTGTTTTATGTGGTACGTGGCAATTTAGTTCATATCTTGGCGGTGTTGCATGATGCCAGAAATCCGAATCGTTGGCCTAAAAGCCGCTAACCATGCTCTCAAAGGGACGCTACGCGCCCCTTAGCTTTACGTCAAGTACTATGGATTTCGTGATAAATAACGTCTTGGAACTATGAGCTTTGTTGAGGGTTCGCCAACTCGCTTGGTAACGCCGTGAAACCAGCACTTAAATCATCCAAGATAATCAATCATATCCAAAGGCTATGGTACCAAGTTACATAAAATGGCATCGAGGTAATAAAGGCTAAAATGTACTGTTGCCCAAGCTTCAGCTTGGGCAACTTGTTCAGGAAGCTCTAGCTTCCCGACAATCAAGAAAGATTGAACGATCAAGCCAGGGTTGATTGAGAATGTGCGGAGGTTGTGTCGGTCTCAGGAAGCTGGAGCTTCCGGAGCGCCTTTCCCAAGCTGGAGCTTAGGAAAGAGCGTGATGCGCGGATACGCGGCCAGCCAATGCTATTCAAAGCCAGGTTAAACCGGCCCCAGCGCTCTATCAAGTCCACCCCCCACCCAAGGCCTTGTATATGTTGACGGTCGCAATCCATTTTTGCCTGACGACTTCGATCAATTCTAGGTTCGTTTGCAATGCATTTTGCTGAGCTGCCAGAACTTCCAGATAGCTGGCACGAGCCGATTTATAAAGTTCTTTCGATGCTTCAACCGATTGCTTCAATACATCGCTTTGCTGTTTTTTTAGCGTGTTAATGCTTTGTAAATTCTTGATATTTGAAAGTTCATTACTGACTTCAACATATGCGTTCAATATTTTTTTCTGATAATCATACATTGCGGATAGTTGATTGGCCTTGGCGGTATTGAATTGTGCTTTCAATGCGTTTAAGTTGATCAAGGGCGCGACCAGCGTGCCCATGACTGAATAGGCAAGCGATGCGGGCGACATGAACAGAAATTCGGGATTGAATGCTTGAAAGCCCACGGCTGCTGTGATGTTGACATTGGGAAAAAAGGCGGCTTTTGCGGCTTCTAAATCGAAATTACTGGCCTTGATCTCGAATTCGGCTTGACGAATATCGGGACGGTTAGATAGTAATTCGGAAGGAATGCCCAAAGCGATTTGCTTAGGAATATCGGTAAATAGAACTTCTTTCTTTCGAGAAACAGGTTGCGGAAAGCGGCCCAACAGGAAATTGATCTTGTTTTCGGTTTCGGCGATTTTTTGGAGTGTTTCATTCTCCATGATCTGACTTTCAAGCAGTTGGGCATTGAATTGCTGCACGGCCAATTCATTTGCGCGCCCCGCCTCTTTCTGCAATTTCACGACATCTAGCGCTTCCTTTTGCCTTTGTATCGTTTGCCTAATGGTTTCCAGCTCATTATCGAGCGCCAGAAGTTGATAATAAAAAATCGCGACATCCGCAACGAGATTGGAGATCACGAAATTGGTCCCTTCGATGCTCGCCAGGTATTCCGAAAGCGCAGATTTGCGCTGATTCTGTAATTTGTGCATATTCTGGCCCAACCTGAACACCCATTCTGGAGCAATCTGAACACCCATTCTGATTCAAGTTGAACACTGATTCTGGTTTCAAGCTGAACACTTTTCTGGATTTTCCAGAATCGGTGTTCAAGTTGCCAGAATG
>JAHJSQ010000041.1 GCA_018830325.1 Gammaproteobacteria bacterium | reverse complement strand
GGCTGCAAGTATTCTATAGACGGTAGCTTCTCCGATATTCAACTGCCGGGCAATCTTGGTTTTTGCCATACCGCTTTCGGCAAGGCTTACGACTTCTTGTCTTAACTCGGTAGCCAGTGGAGTACGTCCTTTATACTTGCCGGCGGCTTTTGCCTTGGAGACGCCTTCCCGCTGCCTCTCCAGCATGATTTCCCGCTCGAATTGAGCGACGCCGCCCAAGACGGTGAGCATCAGCTTGCCGGTGGGCGTCTGCGTATCCATGCCCAGGTTAAGAATGCGCAGGCCGGCCTGCTTTTTTTCCAGCGTCTGAATAATGGCCATGAGATCCGCAACCGATCGAGCTAATCGGTCCAGCTTTGTCACGACCAAGACATCGCCCTCCCGGGTAAACTCCAAGGCCGCTTCTAACTGAGCCCGGACTGAGCCCGGACGGAAACCGAGGAAACCTGTTCCTGGAAGATTTTTTTGCACTGAGCCGCTTCGAGTTCTCGAAGTTGCGCTTCAAGCCCAGCAATTTGTTCAGTAGTCGACGTTCTGGGGTTAATTAACCAAAAGAACGGTTTGTCGCAGCCGCCTTCTGTAGCCCTTGCTAATCAAGCCCTACAACTGAAATATCTATTTTCAAATCAGCAATAATATTCTCTATAAGCTCTTGAATATTAATAACATCGCTTCTATTGTAAAATTCATACTTTCCATTAACGTTGATATGTTGCCAGGCGTCGAGTGAAACCGGGCTAATTTCCATCAACGTCGAAAAATTTTCCAGGTAACCCCGTCGTTCATTCATAGCTATCACTCAAAGGGAGTAACACTCTTTATCTTAGGAATGATTTTGGCCGTTCGAGATGAACTATGTAGTCCTACGCGCAGGCTTACAAAACTCAGTCAACGATTACAAAAATATAGTCAATACTTACATAAAAATCAGCCACGGCTGATTGTCCTCCTGAAATAACAGCGTATCCTCGCTATCTATCTAGATTATCCCAACCGGTCCGCTGCAAAAAGGAAACTGTTATGCAATCCGTTCAAAGAATTTTCTGCTTTAAGATTTTAACGATATTGTTAATTTTGTCAGGACTGGGTTTTATGTCCGGCAGGGTGCTGGCAAAGCCGGCGTCAACAACATTACCGGCCGTTAACAGACTCGAAGCGCCTTTAGTTTTTCCTAAGCAGGCAGGGCGAATTTTAAATAAACGCCAAGTCACCAAAAGCAACCTGCGTACAAGTACCGAAACACTCAGTTTGCAATCGCTATCCACATCGGCCGCAGCAACCTCGGTGCCGGATGTGGCTGAACTGGCACGGGCATTAAAAAATGATCCGGATCTGATCTATCAATACGTCCATGACCATATTGAATACGATCCTATTTTTGGTCACTTAAAAGGAGCAACAGCCACTGTATTGGATGGACGTGGCAATGATTTCGACCAGGCTAGTCTGATGGTGGCATTGTTACGTCAGGCAGGTTATACCGCCAGTTACGTCTACGGTGTCATCCGCCTGGATCCACAGCAACTGTCCGATTGGCTAGGTGTGGATGCCAACCCGAATACCATTGGTCAGTTATTGGGTTCAGCCGGTATTCCGGCGCAGATCTGGACCTACAGCGGTGGCGCCCTGGCTTTTGCCGACATCAACCACGTCTGGGTCAAGGCCAATATCGGCGGCACAAATTACGTCTTCGATCCCAGCTTTAAAAGTCATACCGAAACCGCGTCTATCGATTTGGCGGCCGCCATGAATTACGATCAGACAGCGTTTTTAACCCAGTCACTTACCGGAGCGACTGTCGGTAGCGATTATCTGCAAAATGTCAATCGTGCCAATATCCGCAGCAATCTCAATGGGTATGCCGATAATCTAATTAATCACATCCGCACCCAACAACCTGCAGCGACACTGACTGATATTATCGGCGGCCGCAGCATTAATCCGGTTGCAGGCACGTTGCGCCAGAGCGCCTTACCGTATCAACTTTCGGTGAGTGCGGAATGGGCGACCGATATTCCTGTTCAATATGAAACCAGTCTGCGTATTCAGCATCTGGGTATTGATCAGACTTTTTATGCCAGCGAAATCTATGGTAAACGTTTGACCCTGTTTTACAATGTCAGCGATCAGCCTGTGCTGCGCCTGGATGGTACAACGCTAGCCACCGGTACGGCCGCCACCGCAGGCAGTTACCAGAATATTACTCTCAGCGTTGACCACCCCTATGCGGCTAATGGCGGCACTTACGCCGACCAAAGCCGCACCTTTCAAATTCAGGCAGGCGGTTCCTACTTTGTTGTCAATGGCTGGGGCGATATGGCCAGTAACATGATCAGTCAGCACAATAAAGTATTAACCGAAAATCGTCACGCTGGGCAAGCAGAAGACACCGAACCGGTGCGCGGTGAATCACTGGTGTTAATGGCTTATCACTGGATCGCCGAAAAAACCCGCTCCGATCAACTGGCAGGACAATTAACCCAAACAGCTATTGTTCATCATCACTGGTTGGGAGTGACTGGCCAAAATGCCAGCCCCTATATCGACATGCCGATGAATTCGGTCAGTGTCATCAGTTTAAATAGCGATGCACTGGCCGCCAATGCCGGTTTTTTCGCGGCCGCCGGACGCGGTAGTGCCTTTGAATCCGGCGTTATCGAACAAACTCAATCTTTTGGCGGTATTTCTACGGTCAAACTGATCGATCTTTCCAACAGCCAGTCCGACAAGCTGTTTGATGTTACCAGTGCCAACTATGCAACGATTCAACCGCAACTGGTGAATTACAGCGCCAATGAAAAATCCTGGGTGGAATCCTATCTTAATGCAGGTTACCGGGTGATTCTACCGCAAAATGGTGATCTGGGTCAGGGCGACTGGACCGGTATCGGTTTTCTTGCCGTCAGTCCGGGCGAAAGCGCTATCGGTCATATTATTTCCGGTGGCTTAAAAGGTGGTTTTGCTGACCAATCGGCTTCATTGGTAATAACGCCTCCTATACAGAACAACCAAAGTAACTCAAGTGCTCAAAGTATCGACCCTATTAATCTGGTCACCGGCGACTTTCTTTACGATCAGGACGACATTACCGTCGGCAGCAGCGCCCATCCCTTCGGTTTGGGGTTCAGCCGTCATTACAATTCCGGCTCGCGCTTGACAGACGGAACCCTGGGGCTGGGTTGGACGCATAACTTTGCTATTCGTGCGACACTGGGCAGCGATGGCTTTCAGGGCATGGGCGAAGACTCACCCGTCGATGCCGCGGCTTCTATTGCCGCTATTTATGTCGCGCTGGATATCCTGCAAGGCAGCAAAACCAAGGACCGCCTGGTGGTTTCTGCACTGATTGAACGCTGGTTCATGGATAACCTGACCGATAACGTGGTTACTGTTTCCCAACCGGGCAATACCCAACGCTATATTAAATTGGCCGACGGCAGCTACAACGCCCCGCAAGCCAGTGCCTCATCATTAATCCAGGAACTGGACGGTAGTTATCGGATGCAGACCGCCCAGGGCGTGGTACTGGATTTTGATACCGACGGCAAGCTGGCAAGCTGGAATGATGCCAACAGCAACACCGTCAGCTTTACCTACAGTGGCGACTTGCTGCAATCGGTCAGCAACAGTTTCAATCGCACCCTGAGCCTGACCTACAGCAACGGACGCATCAGTCAAGTTGCTGACGGTACCGGCCGCAGTATCGGCTACAGCTACGACACCAATGGCAACCTCACCAGTTTAACCGATGCCGCCGGCAATACCACAAGCTATGTCTACGATATCGACGGCCGGCTGACTCAGGTCTTTACCCCGGCATACCCGCTCAATCCGATGGTCACCAATGTCTATGACAGCCTGAATCGGGTCAACCGTCAAACCAATGCCGTCGGACAAAGTTACGATTATTATTTTGCCGGTTCCCGTGCAGAAGAAGTCGATCCGCTCGGTAATGCCCATGTGTATTATTTTAATAGTGCCGGCAAAACCGTTAAAGAAATCGATCGGTTAAACCAGATCACTGAATACGGTTATGACGGTCAGCAACGCTTGATCGAAACCACCTATCCGGAAGGCAATCGAGTCACCGTCAGCTATGACGACAAGCATAACCCATTGAGTATTACTCAACATCCCAAACCGGGCTCAGGTGCCGCCGCACTGGTGCAAAGTTTTACCTATGAACCATTATTCAACCGGGTAGCAAGCTCTACCGATGCACTGGGGCGTGTCACCTCTATGGTCTATGATGCCAATGGCAACCTGCTGCGCATCGACCAGCCTCAAGTGAGCGGTCAGACACCGCAAACCCTGTTTACCTATAACAGTCACGGCCAGCCGCTGACCATTACCGATCCTGAAGGACGTATCACCGCCAACAGCTATGATGCAGTAACGGGTAATCTGTTATCAAGCGCCATCGACGCCACAGGACTTAATCTAATCACCCAATTGGGTTACGACAGCGTCGGTAATATTACCAGCCGCACCGATGCCGAAGGCCGAATGACTCAACTGACTTACGACGCCATGCGCCGTGTCATCCAGACCACCGCACCGGCACCGCTCAGCCATATCACCCAAACCGACTATGATGCCAACGGTCAGGTGCTGGAAGTCCGACAGGAAACCGGCGACCCGCTTGTCCCGTGGCAAACCACCCGCTACGCTTATACCTTCAGCGGCAAACAAGCCAGCGTGACGGATCCGCAAGGCAACATCAGCAGTTTTCAATATGACGCGATTGACCGTTTATGGAAAACCACCGATGCCGAAGGCCGTATCAGTGAACGCCAATATGACGCCTTGGGTCGTGTGATCCGCGTCGTCGATGCCCTTGGCAATATCGGCGAAGAATACAGTTACAGTGTCAATGGCAGAACCTTGAGTGTTCTTGATGCCGAAACCAACCTCACCAGCTATGTTTATGATACTTTCGACCGTCTGACTCGCACTACTTACGACGACGGCAGCTATGAAGAATTAACTCTGGACGCTGTCGGCAACACCGTGCAAAAACGCACCCGTGCAGGCCAGTTGATCACCTACAGCTATGATGCACTCAATCGCGTCAGCGACAAAACCCTGCCCGGGCCTATCACTACCACTTACGCCTACGATCTAAGCGGTCGTCTGCTTGATATTACTGATGCTAATGGCACCCTGCATATCGATTATGACAGCGCCGGTCGACAAATTCAGGTGACAAATCCTGATCTGAAAACCGTGCAATACGCCTATGACGGCACCGGTAACCGCACTCAACTGACTTATCCGGACGGCTACACGCTGAATTACGCCTACGATGCCCTCAGCCGCTTGTTATCGATACAGGAAAACGGCAGCACTTTACTGGCGCAGTATAACTACGATGCCTTGTCAAGACGCACCACACTGACCTATGCCAACGGCACAACCGCCAGCTACAACTATGAAGCCGACAATGACCTGGCCGCGCTCAGCCACACCCTGACCGGCGAAACAGTACAACTGGACTATCTTTATAATGCCATTGGTCAACGCAACAACCAGGCCGTCACGCCTGATACCTATCTATGGCGACCTGCAGTCAGCTCTACGACTAACTATACCGCCAATGCCTTAAACCAATACGATTGGGTCAACGGCATCAGCCACAGCTACGACAGCAACGGCAACCTGACCTCGGACGGCGTTAACACTTACAACTACGATCCGGAAAACCGCTTGATCAACGCAGTCACACCCGGCCATACCGCCAGCTACAGCTACGACCCCTTCGGTCGTCGCAGCCAAAAAACCGTCGACGCCATCAGCACAAGCTATCTCTACGACGGCAATCAGGTATTGATGGAATACGATGGCGCAGGTCAACTGCTCAGGCGTTATGTCTACGGCACCGGCATCGACGAGCCCGTCGCCCTGGTGACACCCGGCAACAGCCATTACTACTATCACTTCGACGGCCAGGGCTCGGTGATCGCCCTGACCGACAGTATCGGCCAGGCCGCAGAACGCTACCGTTACAGTCCCTTCGGCGAAAGCAGCGACAGCAGCCCGCTGGGCAACCCCTACCGCTATACCGGCCGAAGACTGGATAATGAAACCGGGTTATATTACTACCGCGCTCGTCACTACAGCGCCGCGCTGGGCCGCTTCCTGCAGCCTGACCCGATCGGCTACGGCGATGGCTTGAATTTGTATGCCTATGTCGGCAACGACCCGTTGAATTTTGTGGATCCGAGTGGTGAAATCGGAAAGGCATTACGAACATCAGCATTACTTGCGGAGACCGGTCAAAATGAACTGACGAACTACCTAAAACAGAATTTCACATCTGAAGAATCAATAGGGATAGCCTCCTTTTTATCACCCGATGCACAAGGCTTTAGGGATGCTGCAAATGCATATGACAGGGGGGACTATTCTGGAGTAGCGTACGGTGTTGCTGGGGCTATTATTTGGAATAAAGTTAAAAAAATAGAGAAAGCACTTGAGAAAACCCCAAAAACAAACCCAGAACTTTTCAAGAATGTTAAAGGCTGCAAAGGTAAGTGCAATAAAGAAACTGGAGAAATTTGGGAAAAGGACTTGTTGCATAAAGAACAACCCCATTATGAAGTGTACAAAAATAAGAAAAACTACGAAAAAGGAAAGCGTGACAGGGCTATTTGGGAAGATGGTCGCCTGAAAGAGGAGTTTAAGAAATGAATGAGGAGAAATTGGAATCCGAAGCAGAGCGTATGACTCAGCTTCTTAAAGGAAAAACGGTTAAGCTATGTGCACGCCACGAGCCAGGAGAGTTAGCAATAATCTTTAAAGATGGAACAAGGTTGTTTATAAATTCAAAAAGCAAGCTTGATTTCTCTATCACTGGTGATGATAGTTAAGTGACTCAACCACTAATGTGATTCAAAATATATCTGACTTGCCATCTATTGATGAAGTTAAAAAAAGATCGCAAGGATTGGCTTTACTAGATGCCATCATTATGCCTGAGTGGGACTATAGATATTTTTCGTTTAATTGTAATTGGGATGGAGATGGTAATGAGATGATAGCATCTATGCGAGATGGCTCTGGTAATGAGTACTTCCTGCATTTTACTCATGAAGGTATTGCTGGAAAAGTTTTTTTTGAAGCGAGTTTGGCAGATGCTTCATTACAATTGGATAATATTCCTAGTTGTTTTTCCAAACCAAAGGGGTCAGACACGATTGATCGACAGTTAACGCCAACATTCAAACCTTAAAAAAGAGAAAAGGTGAGCAAGATGAAAAAAACTATTCTACATACACTCAGTCTGATGGCTCTACTTATCGGCCTGACAACCGTTAACCCGACTTGGGCAGGAAGCGCCGACTATATCTATGATAATCTTGGCCGTTTGATTGCAATCAACTACGATGACGGCACGACCATTACTTACAGCTACGACAATACCAGCAACCGTATTACCCGAACGGTGGTTAAGTTGTAATCTGTCTGGCTCTGTTGTGTAGCCAAAAAGCCCGTAGCGTGCGGTGAGGCACGAACCGCACGTTTTAATGTAAGAAACGTATCGTAAGTAAGCTCTTTAATAATTTGCAATTACGACGACCAGGGAAAGCAATCAAAGAGGGCAGACACGATTGATCGACAGTTAACGCCAACATTCAAACCTTAAAAAAGAGAAAAGGTGAGCAATATGAAAAAAACTATTCTACATACACTCAGTCTGATGGCTCTACTTATCGGCCTGTCAACTATCAACCCCGCCTGGGCAGGAAGCGCCGACTATGTTTATGATAATCTCGGTCGCCTGATTGCAATCAACTACGATGACGGCACGACCATCACCTACAGCTACGACAGCACCGGCAACCGCATTGCACGAACGGTTGTGAAAATGTAACTGACCGGCATCGACGAGCCCGTCGCCCTGGTGACACCCGGCAACAGCCATTACTACTATCACTTCGATGGCCAGGGCACGGTGATCGCTCTGATCGACAGTATCGGCCAGGCCGCAGAACGCTACAGCCCCTTCGGTGAAAGCAGTGACAGCAGCCCGCTGGGCAATCCCTACCGCTATACCGGCCGAAGACTGGATAACGAAACCGGACTGTACTATTACCGCGCCCGTCACTACAGCGCCGCACTGGGCCGGTTCCTCCAACCCGACCCGCTCGGCTACGGCGACGGGATGAATCTATATGCCTATGTAGGCAACGACCCGTTGAATTTTGTCGATCCGTTGGGCCTATATAGCACCGGCACATTCAGCGACAGGATTGACAATGCTTTTGCTCTGATTCCTGAAACTGCCTATGATGTATATGATCAGGCCGGAGGTAATATTGGAATTGCCCTGTCGGGCGGTGCGCCTGGATTAGGATTTAGTGTAAAATCGGCTATTCGTTCAGCTCCGGCTTTAGTTAAAAATTTAGGAGCAACGGTTAAGGGGCTTTTCACTAAAGGTACTGCAAAGAGTGGAGATAATTTTGTAGATGGCTATAGAGCAGTCTCGAAAGCTGAAGCTGATGACATAGCCAAACATGGATTCCGGCCAGATCCAAGCGGTCGGTCAATGCAGGACAAATGGTTTTCTGAAACTCGTGAAGGCGCAGAGAAGTTCAGGCAAAACTATTCGGACCTTGATGGTGTTTTCAAAGCTAAAGTGCCCAAAGAAGTATACGATCGAAGTTATAAGCATCCGAATATAGATAACACCGGCCCCGGATTTTGTGTTGCCTGTGATGATTTGAGTCGCTTGAAGGTGGGTCAATGATGAACACAATATTGCGATTCGATTTCATTTGGATACCCGGTTCTCTAGGCGGCCATAGCACAGAGCCGTACGAAGGTATGCGAACAACTATTCGTTGGCAAAAATACTTAAATGAGTTTTTGCAATGTGCAAGGGACGTTCAGTGGGAGACTATAGACTTTGATCCCGCAACCTCCCAAGGGCAAGCTACTTGTAGGCTAACTTCAGATGCGCCTTTGCCAAACGAGTGGTTAAATGATGGAGAATTGATCGAGCTTCTGAGTGGTTTTCGTGTTTTAGCCGTAGGACGAATCACTAAGTGAACGCGGTAGTTAGACTGGTCTTTCTACTGGTTCTGGTTTTCATTGCAGGCCAGTCTTGGGGTTGTTTGCAATCTCGCCCGATGGCAGCTATCGGTACGATTGGAGCGGCATTACTGAGGATACGAAAACTACGACTATGGCGTAGTCCAGAAACTGTCAGGTGATAGGGAACAGCAGACGATTGGGAATTTGTCTGATAAGGCCCAAGGAGAGCCTTTTTTGCCTTTGCGGACGGTTTCTTTGTTACAAACAGTGAAATCAAGGGGGCAGCCAACTTGATTTAAAGGAGGTAAAAAGCACGGTAAGTCAATGACAGGAAGCCTCAACAACAATAGCCCATTAAAATCAGATTAATTTGCAATGAAAACCAAACCATTTAACCTTAACAAACAAAGGTGAACGAGACTATGAAAAAAACTATTTTACGCATATTGAACTTGATGACTCTGCTTATCGGATTGACAACCGTTAACCCGGCTTGGGCAGGAAGCGCCGACTATGTCTATGATAATCTGGGTCGCCTGATTGCCATCAACTACGATGACGGCACGACCATCACCTACAGTTACGACAACACCGGCAACCGTATTACCCGAACGGTGGTTAAGTTGTAACCTGTCCGGCTCTGTTGTACAGCGAAACAGAAACAGAGCCGGTTTAACGAGTATCCCTCAAGAATAAATGGAGTCAGCCATACGGCTACAATAGCAACGGCAATCAAGGGGTTAATCGATTTCAAAATTGCCGATCAGTTTTGTAACTTCTCATTAGTGACAGGTAAGTATAAAAATCTATAGCTTACATTTGGTAAAAATTGACTTTTTCAATCACCCTTGAATGAAATCAGCCGTAAGTCATTGATTTTTCTTTTCTAACTAACAGATATCATGATTATATTGCGTTTTTATAGCTTTGCAACTCATTAAAATACAAGGCTGCCTGCAACTAATGAGAAGTTCTCAGTTTTTTATAAGTTGTTGACTATTAATAATATTTATCCTACGGTAAAATTCATGCCGTTTTCGCGGCTGCAAGTATTCTATAGACGGTAGCTTCCCCGATTTTCAACTCTCGGGCAATCTTAGTTTTTGCCAAGCCACTTTCTGCTAGATTGACGACCTCTTGACGCAAGTCGGTCGGCAAGGGGGTTCGGCCTTTATATTTACCGACCGCTTTGGCTTTAGCCACGCCTTCCCGTTGTCGCTCCAGCATCATTTCCCGCTCGAATTGGGCAACGCCGCCCAATACGGTCAGCATCAGCTTGCCCGGTGGGAGTCTGGGTGTCCATGCCAAGATTCAAAATCCGTAAGCCGACTTCCTTTTGCTCCAGCGTTTTGATAATTGCCATGAGATCGGCGACGGATCGAGCCAGCCGGTCGAGTTTGGTGGCCACCAGCACATCGCCCTCCCGTGTAAATTCCAATGCGGCTTCAAGTTGTGCGCGGACGGCAACGGAGGATACTTGCTCCTGAAAGATTTTTTTGCAGTGGGCGGCTTCGAGTTCCCGCAGTTGTGCTTCAAGACCGGCTATTTGATCGAGAGTTGAGGTTCTGGTATAGCCGATGATCATTTTTCGCTCACTAGGATTTAAGATATTGTGATAGTGTTTCTATCATCAATCCAAATCGTATCTATTGGTAGACCTTTATGGTGGCTGCCGACTCTATCGCTAGGCCAAGCTCTATTGAGAGTGTGGATGTATGATGGGGCAGAATTTGGAAAAAATGTGCCACTGAGTCCGACTTCATAACTATCGAGCATTCCAATTAGGCTTTTTTTGCCCATCCCCTCGAAAAGGTAAAAATTAGCAATATCTAATAGGCTAGTATGCACATAGCTTTATTTTTTTACCAAGCTATCTGGCACAAATCCACTCCCGCTGTTACCCATTTCAACACTAGCCATTACGTTTGCTCGAGCGCTCAATCGTCTGTCGATCTATTGACAACCGTAGCCGATCAGCTACACTTAAGGTATGGTTGATATAAAGAAAACCGATGTTTATGCGCGATGGCTGGACGATCTTCGTGACATCCGTGCTCGTGCACGCGTTCTGGCGAGGGTCGAACGTCTGGCAGCCGGCAATCCAGGTGACGTGAAGTCAGTCGGCGAAGGTGTATCTGAAATGCGCATCGACTATGGCCCCGGATATCGGGTGTATTTCACCCGACGCGGCAATGAAATCGTCATTTTGTTGGCCGGTGGCGATAAAAGCACGCAGGATGCCGATATTAAATCCGCTCAAAGTCTTGCCCGTAACCTATAGGATAACGCAATGACAAAAACTATCATCAGCCGCTACGATGTAGCGGAGCATTTGAGAACTACCGAAGAAATGGCAGCCTACCTGGATGCCTGCATCGAGGAGGCCGACGGCGACGCGGCCTTCATAGCCAAAGCACTGGGTGATATTGCTCGTGCACGCGGCATGTCGCAGATTGCCAGAGATACCGGACTTTCCCGCGAAAGCCTGTATCGATCCCTAGACGGCGAGCATATCCCCAGTTTCGATACGATCCTCAAAGTAACGAAGGCACTAGGCATTCATCTGCATGCCGATCCGGCTTGATTTTGGAAGTGAAAATCCAACGGGTCGAAAACGTACTTTTGCATCTAAATATAATTCGCATATTGCCTTTCTTGAATCTGCTGGTGGTCAACACCGGCCAAAACCCGCCGGTCTGGGTAACGATCCAATTTCAATAGTTTAGGCATCCTGTGACTCAGTTGACTGTCCGGTATTCGTCGAGCAAATTGACATTATTACTGGCCCACCCCGGCCAATTTCAGACCTTCGAGGCCGATTCCTGAAGGGCCGGTTTATGTCAGAAATTGCTCGTTTAACGCCAGCCATCACAGGCGCCATACTCGGAGCAACGCGGAGAGTTTGGCGACCTTGTGCATAGCATTGTTAGCTGTTTTTCTGTAAACGTAACTACCCGTTAACAAATAGAACAAGGTCTCTAGTCTATTCGTTATTGTTCGTTAAATTCATTACAGATTTACTATTTAAGGAATCGCGAGCTCAAGATTGTCCCGCGTTCATTTTCCTGAAAAGTCGGAGTGTCTGATGGATTCTCTTCCAGCTCTTTATTCATTAACGCACCAGAAACAGGCGGACTTTGGTGACCTAAGCCTAGGGTATGACCTACTTCATGAGCTAATGTGAATAAAAACGCATCTGCCTCAACCATGACGGATGGACCATTGATGAGCGCCCTCCCTATTACGCCTTCTACACAGGGATCATTTATTTCAGTGATGATATATATGCAGATTTCATTGTTTGGGACTCCTTCTCTTTTCCGGTACAGCTGATCCTGTTCTTCGCTGCTTTCATCCAACAAGCAGAGTCCGCCACTGTGACTTCCACTAACTGTTTCAATTCTATCTATCAATTCGGGACAAACTTTGCCTGGATAATCGATGGTTTCCAATTCTGGCAGATTTAGAGCCTCATTAGAGGCCACCTCTGCATTCACTCTAATACCCGACTGTTCGAATACATCATTCAAAGCACCGACCATCTGCTCTATTGTGTGAGCGGTTGGCTCCACTAAACGGCGAATATGCAATGGAAGACGGCGCGATGGTTTTGTGCGCGTGTCTATGACTTCCGCGTCTTTTGGGCCGGGGCAACACGAACCTAGGAGTCGCGAGGGTCGCCAAACATCAGGCAGTAAATAACCGCCGGTCGACGGCTTTACTGTGGCTTCGCTGGCATCTATGATCAAGCTCAGTGTCTCGTTCGCATCATCTTGAGATGAAAGAAGATAAGTCCAGGTATTCTCCGCTGCATTGATTTGATGTAGATTCTGATATGCGCTTCGGCGCAGATTGCCTATAAGATCAGTTAAGGCATTAATGACGCACTCTATTGGTGGGTTAAAACTCACCGAGAATGTAGTTTCGCTTACTTGAAATCTTGCATCGATTTCATCTGGGAAATAAACAGCTATCTCACCAAGCTTTGCGTCCTCGAAATTTCCAAAAAATTCCTCCCCGTTATTCTGGAGCCTATCTCCCGACACAACTTCTATTTTCCCCCTTTCAAGTAATTCCTCCCTGGTGGTTCCCGCCATTGGACCGAATGGTAAGCGCGAAAGAATCTCTGAGACTGGGATGTCACGACGATTTTGAAGCTGGTCGATAAGAAACAATAAAAAACGATTCAGGTCGTGTTGGAGGCTGTGATTAAATATTCGAAGTTCCAGTGGTGCAGCAGTCATGTTGATAAGCCCTCCTGGTGGGTTAGTTATATCCACACCTCAAGATTAAGATGATTGGCTCCGAAGATTGGCCGCACTAAACTGATGCCTCCTGGAGCAAAGATGGTACGTTGGCCTATAAACGGACCGATTCGGCTAAACAATTCCGACGACATCTTGTCGGAGAATTGCCTGGCTAGATTGATGATAATCGGGCCGGCATTGACTGTCGGCTTGATCCGCTCTGATGAGGTAAACGCGATCATGGCCTCCCACGGCAGATCTTGGCGTGTCGCTACCGTGATTTCGCCGAAAAGAGTCCCCTTGACAGGAAAACCTAGTAAAACGTAGTCATAGTCGAGATCAAAGTTGAACTCGAAGGACTGGCTAGCAGTATCGAAAAGCCAGGGACCGGTCTCCTGTCGCGTAATATGGACTTCCACGACATCGGCACCGCCCACATCGGGAATGTTGTCATTGATATTTGTCTCGAAATCATATGCCTCCAACTCGCCGTTGATCAGGTCTTTCAACGGGCTGATTTCCAAACGGATTGCATAACTCCAATCACTCTCACTGCCTAAGCGATGCAAGCGTCGCAGCGCCCGCGTTTCGCGGTCGGCATAGAGAAAATGTATATTGAGTAGACCTTCGTTTCTGGTGGCGGCGAATAACTCGAAATCGGGAAATTTGTCCGGAATATTCGGGATGAATTGCCTCAGGGGAATGCGCTTCGGTGCCGCAGTGGTAAGTGCCTCAAAGATCTGCCGATATGAGCGTTCTACCATAACAGCCGGCAGGATATCCTCTGGGCAGATGCCATGACCTCGCGCCGGTTGGAGTTCCAGTGTTCCTGGGGAGCCGCCCAAAGCAAACAAGGTAAACGCAGTACCCAAACGCAACTCAAAGGCATCGGGGTTGCCGGTTACCGTTGCCGCCAAGCCGGGTTGGAGACCCAACTCTTCAGTGCCTAAGCCGTCGGGCGCGGTTCCGCTGCAGGGTGGTTGCGGACTCGATAGCATAGGTAGAGGCGTAGTAACTCCGGGTTCCTCGTGTCCAGGCTCTAAAGTGATCTTGGCACCAGAACCGAAATCTATGGTCACAGGACTGAGCAGGTCGCGGTTGTAAATCCCCAGCGCTTCAGTGACAAAACTGGGTTTTAACGCAATCTCAACATCTTGGCGCAACTCCGTGGGGGCGATATAGCAAGACGAACACGCGTCGTTGCAGCGTGCATAATGAGTATCCATGCGACCGAAAATGCTAAAGTTTACCCACGCCTGCTGGAGTTGTTCCGCAAAAGACGTACTCTCGGTAACCCCACCACGCAGAGACGGAAGCTCGTCACTTTCGATCCCGTCCAAGTAACTGTCTATGCGTGTTAGAAGGTTGGCGATATCGTCACTCATAGCGTTCTACCCGAGCCGTTCGACAAGATCCTTCAATTCGTCGATCTTGCGCTTTAGGACCTTAAGCTCTGCTTCCTGGTTGACGACGTGGATCTGGTTACGATCGATGTCCTCAGCCAACCCTTTAAGGACCTCAGATATCTTCCCTTGCTCACGCTGGATATTGCCGAATGGACTTATCTCCTTACGTATCTTTATTAGCCGCTTATCAATCTGTGTCAGGCGATCGAGCAAAGTTTTTTTCAGGGCATCGTGGTCGGTACGCAGCTGGTTAACGTCTTCTCGTAGCTCTGAGATTAGCCGATCATTAGGATTTTCAAAGATAACTTCGAAGGCGAAATGGATGGCTCCTGAAGGAAGATGTTGGCGTGGATTCCAATCGTCATCGAACAAACGGCAGGGTCCACTGGAAACAGTTAGGGGGCGTGTGGCAAAATGAGCAAGTTCGAGAGATGTGCCGTTACTGTTATTGTGTCGTGCAATGACGTCACGCATCGATGTAGGTGGTACCTGTACAGAAGTATGTAGATGCCGAAACAGATGCAGATGCCCACTCCAGCCGAACGAACGGTCGCCGAGACGCGCGAACAGCACGTCGACCTCCTTTACGGTTTTTAGCTCGTTTACCTTCTCGCGCTCCTTGCTAAGATCACCCGGGAAGGCACGGCCCAACTTTTCGGCAGTCGCCAGCCAAGTATCCAAGCCTTTGGCGTATTGTATGGCGTACTCTTCTTGCAGGCTATTGTTGGAACCGACGTCGATTGCGAGGGAAGCTTGAATGGAGTCCACGAAGGCTTGCGTCAGATGGCTATCTCCAAGGTAGATTCTGATGTCTTCAGGACCGGTCCCCATAGTGGGTCCGAGCGACGACGGAAGCCCGCGCAGCTTGAGTTGAATATCTTTGAGATTATTAACATTGTGCACGGGCAGCGCCACTGGATGCTCCCATGAAAACGCAGCAAATGACAACGTACCAGAAATACTTGAGACAACATTCATTATCATTTTCCTACTGGCAGGTTAATTTCGATATCACCAGACGTCACTCGTGACTGCAATTATCCAGGTGACTTTTTTCGCCTTCAAGCGCACAACATGGCCCGAGTGCTCTATTGTTTTCACTCAACTCAAGTTATTAAGCTGTTAACAGCATATCTACCTAAAAATGACCTTTGGCATGCTAATTTGTTGATTAGCGAAGAATTTCTCTTTCTGTATATCATTTGTGTAAGTTAGTTATGGCGGGTAATGGTCCAGTTGCAGTCATTGAATCACGTTAGATGATAGACTGCAACGGGTCGGTTGAACTCAGTGACGACTGGCCGCTTTCGGGAGTCAGAATTTCATTGACCGCTTTCCGGCGATGAATCTGAAGATAAGACGGTCCCTTAGCGATCCTAAATTGCCGGTGACTTGGTCAAAGTTAATGACAACAATTCATCCGTAATCAGTCAGCCCGCACTATTATCGCGTCTCAAATTCAGCTCCTAAAAATTTCAGTATCAAACAGGATTGGAGTATGACGAGAATCACAGTTCACAATGATTTTTTGCAATAGTATTTCGAAAGTTTAATCAGTTAGGATAACAAATGAGTTACGAAGTATTAGCGTTGGCTTGCGAGCAATTACCTTATCGAGACAAGCTGCGTCTTGCTCAGTTGCTAATACAATTAGCAAGAAAAGAGGAAGAAGAGCTTCATCCTGAAAAAAGAGTACCAGAACCGAAAAAAGCTGAAAGCACTAATGGCAAAGAACAAAATAACGATACCTTAACTTATGTTGTAGAGAGGCTTTTAAAGTCTAAGCCACAAAAAAAGGCCGCACTACTAAACTTTATCAAAGCAATGTATCAATTTAAGGGAGCGCTTTCAGATGCTGATGCCGAAAAAATAATTAATGAGTTACAAAAAGGAAAAGTAATAAAAATTGATGGTTTAAAGGTAACCTATTTATAAATTAGCCCGAGTAGCTCCAATTAGCGATAGCGTAATCGGAGAAATGTTGACTCAGACATGTGTGATTACGCAAGCTAATCGCACCTACATTTTGAATTACAGCTTATTATCCTTTTCCCGTCACCGCAAACTAAATATCATCTGACAGAAAAGGGTCGCTCGGCGACCGTCTGCTCTTCAGATTCATCGGCTCTTCCGGATTTCCCGTGGAGACCACAACATATAGTCTGCCAGAGGTCCGAAACCGAAGCCTGATATATAATTCCGGAGCACCATTACTTTTCCTTGAATACCGATGAGTCAACCACAGATACAAATACCGCTGGATTTACCCAATGTCCGTGTCGAGAAATACGAACAAACCGACAAGGGCTTGGTGATCACTCTCGTCAGCACCTGTACTACGGCGGTGTGCCGGCAATGCGGTCGAACCATCGACAAATTTTACGGTTACGACAAAGCGATTACGTTACGGCATCTGCCCATCTTTGACCGGCCGGTCTGGATTCGCATCCGGCCGAAGCGTTTTCAATGCCCCTACTGTGACAAAGGGCCGACCACAACCCAGCGCTGCGAGTGGTATGAACCCAAAAGCCCGCACACCAAAGCCTATGAGAATTGGATTCTACGCGAGTTGATCAATAGTACGCTCAGTGATGTCAGCCTGAAACGGGGTTTGAGTGTCGAGTGTATTGAAGGCATCCTGGATCGTCATATTCAGCGAGAAGCGGACTGGTTAGCGGTACCCCAATTGGTGTTGCTCGGCATTGACGAAATTGCCTTGAAGAAAGGGCATAAGGATTTTGTCGTTATCGTGTCAGGCCTGACGGCACAGCGCGAAAAGCATATCTTAGCGGTGTTACCGGATCGCAAAAAAGAGACGGTCAAGGCGTTTTTGAAGACGCTGCCGCCCCGGCAACACCGAAGCATCCGCCAAGTCTGTATCGACATGAACGAAGGCTATTGCAACGCGGTTCTAGAAACCCTGCCCAAGGCTCAGGTTGTGGTTGATCGCTTCCATGTCGCCAAACATTATCGTGACTGTGCCGACAAAGCGCGCAAAACGGAAATGAAGCATCTGAAAAAGACACTACCGGAGTCAGATTATGCGCAATTGAAAGGGGTGATGTGGGCTTTCCGAAAACCCTGGACAGCGCTAACAGAAGAACAGCAAGTGATGTTATTGCTGCTGTTTCAGTATGCACCGATATTGAAAGACGTGTATGTGCAACGGGAAGTGCTGACCGGCATTTTTGAGCGGCGGCAGAGTAAAGCCCAGGCTGAACAAGCCTTGACGCAATGGCTGGAGCGGATCAAGGCATTAGGCTTAGAGTGTTTTTCGCCTTTTATCACCACGTTGGATAACTCGTTGACAGGTAAGCCACTGGTTTGACCAGTGGGACTATCAAGGCTTTGCCTTTAGATTTAGTTTTTAAAGACATGTAAATTGCTCGTCGGGGCTTGGCGGTCCGCAGAAAGAGGAGCAATTACATGTCATACGAAAGCTTAAGTCATTCGAAATGGGACTGCAAATATCATGTGGTGTTTGTCCCCAAGTACCGGAAAAAAGTGTTGTATGGAAAAATCAGAAAGTTTTTAGGTCCGGTGTTTCATGAGTTGGCGGGGCAGCGGCGGAGCAAGATATTGGAAGGGCATATGGTACAAGATCATGTGCATATGCTGATACAGATTCCGCCGAAGTATTCGGTAGCGGAAGTGGTCGGATACATCAAAGGGAAAAGTGCGATAGCGGTGGCGCGGCAATTTTCGGGAAGGAAGAAAAATTTCAATGGAGAGAGTTTTTGGGCAAGGGGTTACGCGGTGTCCACCGTGGGATTTGAAGAGGCCCAAATTAGGAAATACATCCGGAATCAAGAACAGCTCGAAGGCAATGGGTCTGATGATAACGGTGAGTTTTAATAAAACCACAAACGCATAACAATGGCAGCCCTTGGGGCTGCTAATCACCGTCAAGCCCCCCGCTTTGCGGGGGCGATATGACTGGCGAGATAAGATCACTAACTATTTTATTGTACGCGAAACTAGCGGCTTTGTCGAAGGGCTGAACAATAAAATCAAAGTGATCAAGCGCCGCTGCTATGGCATTTATAACCTGGGTCGATTATTCCAGCATATTTGGCTGGATGTACAGGGACGCCGGCTCTTGTTTGCGAAACACTAGATATAGGGGTTACCACGGGAAATCCGGAAGAGCCGATTCATCGCCGGAAAGCTGTCATTGAATTTCGAGACCTGAAAGCGGCCGTTCGTCACTGAGTTCAACCGACCCACAAGCGACATTCAGCCCAAATCCCAGTTGTCGGCGAACTAATACTAAGCTGACAGTTAATATCGAAATTCGCCTTTTTACGTGACTGATAGGTGGCTGTCCTCCGGCATTGAATCATGTCATTGCTAAGTTTAGTGGTTGCAGCTATGCTACCGCATACTTATGAAAATTGTCGTAGATACCAATATTTTTTTGGCTGCCTGCTTAAGCCAAGGCTCTGCTAACGCGGTGATCGCTGCTTGTTTACGAGGTCAGGCCATTCCTTTAATGGGCACGGCATTGTTTAACGAGTACGAAGATGTAATGGCCCGGTCAACGTTATTTCAACGTAGTCGTCTGAGTGCTGAAGAACGTAATGAGCTTCTGGATATTTTCCTCTCGGTTTGTCAGTGGACACGGATCTATTATGGCTGGAGGCCGAATCTACCTGACGAGGGTGATAACCATTTGGTCGAGCTTGCGGTTGCCGGTAATGCGCAATTTATAGTAACTCGCAATCTTCGTGATCTATCCAGAATGGAATTGAATTTTCCGCATTTGACTGTACTGACACCTGAAGCATTTTTGAAGGAAATAGCAACATGACAGCACTGACCGTAAGACTACCCGACGACAAGTACCGTCGCCTTAAAGAGGTGGCTCATCAGCGTGGCATCAGCGTCAACCGTCTGATCGACGAAATGGCCACTTTGATGCTCGCCGAGCTGGATGCTGAAACTCGTTTTTTAATTAGAGCGGAAAGAGGCCGGGGAAACTTGGCGCGAGGCTTAGAATTACTTGAGAAAGACTAACCTGGTAAGGCGGATTCGCCAACCGGAAATCCGGCATGGCTTTGAAGAATATTGGCGTTTTGCTATCGCGAACACGGCCTATCGGTTATTGATTTTTACATCGGGTTGTGTTTTTTTGACTTAATTTCTTTGTGTTAGACGACCGCTTTATGTCTCATACTCGTCTTTGAAAACCAGTCACTGTTCGTCTCTTTTTGGCCGTAGTGACTCAGTGATAATGTCAAATTGTTCGCCGAAAACCGGACAGTCAACTGAGTTAAATGTAGTCTAATCTATTGAAATTGGATAGTGACACCGACGGACGGGTTTTGGCCGTAGTGACTCACTGATAATGTCAATTTGCTCGCCAAATACCAGACATTCGACTGAGTCTCACGATACCCTTAACTATTTAAATTGGATAACTACCCTGATGGGCAGATATTGGCCGTTTTTAAGCCTACAACTATGGCCATGTCCGCACAAAACTCACATGGGCTCCAACTCTATTTTTACTTTTTTACCAAGTGCGGTAGCGGCGCTCACTAAGGTGGTCAAGGTTAAACTGGTATCCTCTTCATCCAGCAACCGATTGAGCGAAGCTCTGCTGGTGTGCATTTTTTTTGCCATGGCCGTTTTGCTGAGCTTATTTGCAGTCATGCCTTCTGCAATTTGCCAGGCAATGACCCGCTTGGTCGCTACCGCTGTGATTTCATCAAGAATGGCTTCTTCGCTCAGGAAGTCATCGAAGTCACTGCCGATGTGAGGATTCTCTTTGTGCGAACTGTTCATTGTTTACCTCGTAATGCTTTCAATCTTTGTTTTGCCAAATCCAGTTCCTGCCTCGGCGTTTTTTGACTTTTTTTGATAAAGCCATGCAGCAAAATCATCGTTTGTTTATCGATGACAAATAGAACGCGCGCAATCCGGTTTTCAAGCTTAATTCGGACTTCCCAAATATCGCTTTCGAGATGATCGACTAGCGGCATGCCAAGAGGCCAACCAAATTGCACCGTTTTAATATCTTCGCCAATTGTTTTTTTATCTTGGGCAGATAATCCTTTCAACCATTCCCTTACAGGCTCGCTGCCGGCTTCAGTGGCAAAAAATCTAACAGAGAGGATTGGATTCATTTATGTAGCGTACCAAAATAGATACACAGTAACAAGCACTCATTGGTTTGAAAAAACAATTATTTTTTCGACCATTATTAGCTATTTAATTTTCCGTCGCGCAGCGTGAGTAGCATGACAATAAATCTCCTTAAACAAATGTTAGGAGTCTGTCATGAACCAAGAAAATCAAAACAATCAACATGCACCGTGGAACAAAGGTAAGTTGATTGGTCAGAAATTGCCATTAAAATTGAAGGAAATTTGGGCCATTCGAATCCGTTTGCAGATGGCCAATAACACCCGGGAACTAGCGCTATTCAATCTTGCCATTGACAGCAAACTTCGGGGATGTGATCTGGTCAAACTTAAAGTCGGCGATGTTGCTCAAGTGGGTCGGGTGTCATCACGCGCAATCATAATGCAGCAGAAAACCCATAGACCGGTTCAATTTGAGATAACGGAACAAACAAGAGACTCGTTGGCAAATTGGATTAGTCAGGCTCAACTGAAATCTGATGACTACCTTTTTCCAAGCCGGATTCATCATTCGCCGCACCTGTCGACACGGCAATATGCTCGAATCGTTGAGCATTGGGTTACATCAATTGGTCTTGATCCGGCAGCATACGGAACCCACACAATGCGTCGGACAAAAGCGACTTTGATTTACCGTCGGACAAAAAACTTGCGTGCCGTTCAATTATTACTAGGTCATACTAAACTTGAAAGCACAGTCAGGTATCTCGGTATCGAAGTTGACGACGCCCTGGAGATTTCAGAGCAGACAGAGATTTAGCACCTTAAAAGGTAGCAGCCGTTTGTTTTCGGCTGTTACCAATTTTGAGCGGGCAAATCACGACCCGTTGCAGACCTCAATACTGCCATCAGGTATGACTGGAATTGTGTCAAGATCAGCCCTTCGGATTATTGTTGTAATGCTCGATTAAAAAACATTCGTCATATTCAATGGTTGCCTACTACATGGATGAAAACGTGCGCCAGTTGAAAATCCTCTCTAAAAACTTAATGAGCTTACACATAAATAATCATAGCTTCCGCTTAGAATTCACACTATACTTCACATAGAGTTTCACTATAAATTTCACAGTCGGACTGAGACCAAGCAATGAATAGCATGCCTACGACACCTCTTTCTGGCCCTCTGGCACCCGAAATTCCTCTTTCGGAGCCTCCTCTTGTCAGAGTTTTAGCACAGATCAAATTCCCGAAAATTCTTGCCATTGGCACGAATGACAGTGAAGTTGCCGCGTTCCAGGAAAAAATTCGATCTGTTTATCCAATTTTGGAGCGCGAGCAGAGTTTCAATCTCGCTATAAGCTCGCCCTCGGCCCCTCCAGAAGTACGCCCTGAGGTGATATGGAGATTCCAGGATTTAAAAAAACACTGGCGAATCACGCTTGCACCTGACTTTGTAACTCTTGAGGCATTTCAGTATTTAAACCGAGCAGATTTTTCCACACGCCTCGAGGATATTTTGGCTGCTGTGCAATCAACTTATGTGCCTTCGGCTGTCTTACGGGTAGGCGTCAGATATATCGATTGCATTAAGCCTCCTCATATTCAACAGCTTGAAAATCTTTTTCAACCTACCGTATTGGGTATCCATAAGACGGAGCTAGGCAACGCTGCCGAGTATAATATGACAGAGTGCCTGTTACATGCAGAAGAAGGACAAATTCAATGCCGGTGGGGCTTACTCCCTCCTGGCGCCACACACGATCCTGGCATTCCATTGCCTCTCGATGGCAATAGTTGGGTACTTGATTTGGATATGTTTTCAGTCGAACAAATGTCATTTGATTCAGCAGAATTGTCCGAAGTTTTCAGGTCTTATGCAGGACGACTTTACACGCTATTTCGCTGGATGGTTAAGGACGAGTTTATTCGCACATTTGGGGGGACGATATGAATATTCAACCTTTTAGAGCATCAGGAACCGGAACGAATGGTATTGTAAGAATTATCAGTAGTGGGCTAGTTGTTGCTTCTATACTAGGCACCCCCGCAACCAGTAATGCATATCCAGCTCAGATTGTCACTGAGAGAACTTCTGCCGCTCCTAGTAACACTGGAAATTTACCGGTCTCGCCAGGAAATACTTCTTCTACTGCTCGCGGCATCATGGCAATTCGACAGCTTGCTAACCTAACTTGGGATGAGACCGCCAAAGTGTTTGGCGTGACTCGCCGCACTGTTCATTTATGGGCAAACGGTCGCCATCCTTCAGGAGATCAAGAACGAAAGCTGAACAGAGTACTTGGCCTTCTCCGCTCTTATCAGAATCTAAGTCCATCGATGCTTAGAGAGAAGCTTATGGGCAGTGCTAAGCCAGGAACGCTCTTTTTTGATTTACTATGTAACGACGAATTTGATACTTTTCAGGAACTACTTGTAGCCGAAAACGAGCCCTACCAATATTTACCCCCATTTTCATCAACAGAAGGAGATGGTTATTCCCCTCCGGCACCTATTTTATTACTAGATGCTCTGCAGGACCGGCCAGTATCGACAGGGAAAGCCATTTCGAAAAAAGGTATCCGCCTTAAGCGCCAATCGAGCTGATGACTGCGATGAGGACAGATGCCATTGCCGAAATAAATGAGGCGATAAAGAAATGGCGGCAAGGTGACTTTTTTCTCGCCGAAAATCTCTTCTTTATTCACTTGGCTGATTTAAAGTGTCCGCTGACAGACGAAGCAATGGAAATCGCAGAGGAACGAGCGAGAGAAGGCGATGCGCTTGAAGTTGAAGGGATTGCAAGTGAGGTGATAGGTTACGTTATTATTACTCAAACTTGCGATATTGTTCGAGATTGTAAGGCTCGGAGTTATGTAGAGTTAAGCCCATTAGTTCAAGTAAATGAATCGATCCTAAAAGAGACACGACTATTACGGCGACCTGCATTTGCATACGTTCCAAATGCTTCTACGCGCAATTTAATCGCAGATCTTGATCGGATAATCACCATCGAAAAATCTATTCTGAGTAATTATGACCCTATTGCTGGCTGTAACGATGATTCAGAACGCAGAGCTTTTGCCGATGCGCTTGCGCGCCACAGGAATCGCTCGGCGTTTCCAGATGATTTTAATGTGTGTATGGGGGCGGTTAGAGACTATTTAAAGAAAATCCATCGTAAAAACAATGATGAAGGATTTCTGATAAATTCCATCGGCGAAATCAGAGTCACCGCCTCACCTAACTGGGACGCTGAGAACATTAACATTTTTCTATGGTTTATTCTGCACCCCCAGGCCGCATTTACCTACTAACGACATTTCCCAATACATTGACAAGTGGCTCTCGCTGTTTGGACAGTCAGAGAAATATGACCTACAGGCTGTCGTATGTCGATTAGAGGATATGAAGGCTTTAGATTATGTCCGCAGTGACCGGTTAGATCTTGATCAGTTATCGGCAAGCTAACGTCGGCTTAGGTAAAAGCAAGAGACATTGGCTTTTTAGTAATGAACGCCTGCAATTGGCAGTTATGCAAAGCTTTGCATAGCGGCCAAAACGAGACAATCAACACTTTTAGGGTATGGCGACTGGCAACTCGAAAGCTCTCTATCGTTTCAGCGCTAAAAATCACCGGCACATTAGAGCGACGTGAGGCTTGTGGCATTGGCCACAAACGAGCGTTGTGGAAATGTGTTCGTGTGAATTTTTCTTGTTAGCAGTGATCGTATCGTACTTTAATAAAAATGTATCTAACAGACGTTGACGACCAACAGCCGTGTAAAAGTGCGCAACGACACAATCTCATGCAACGCAAAACCGCCCCGTTCGAGCAAAGTACGCCACTCGGCTTCGGTGCGCTCGCGGCCGCAAGTGCCAATAAGCATCTGCATATCGAAACTGGCGACGGTTGGATCGATGCGCTGTGCTTCGGCAACACAGTCGATGATGGCAATGGTAGGATAGTGCGGACCGCAGGCCGTACGTAGGTTGGTAAGTATCTTTTCTGCCTGGGCATCGTTCATACCGTGAAAGATGGCGATAAAGAGATAGATATCGCCCTCGGAATGGGCAGAGGGAATAGCCTCCAGCATATCGCCGCCACTGAAGGTGACACGAGCCAGCAGATCCTCATCGATCTTGTTGCATATTCTGGCCCAACCTGAACACCCATTCTGGAGCAATCTGAACACCCATTCTGATTCAAGTTGAACACTGATTCTGGTTTCAAGCTGAACACTTTTCTGGATTTTCCAGAATCGGTGTTCAAGTTGCCAGAATG